>JBCBYJ010000100.1:0-6735 GCA_039815905.1 Pseudomonadota bacterium
TTGTATTTGGCCATGGCTGGGGTCGAACATATCGCGATTTCATCCCAGTTGCCGAAGCGCTCGCCCCCGTTGCGAGTAGTTATTTGATCGATTTTCCCGGCTTTGGCGACTCGCCGCGCCCGGATGAGTCCTGGGGCACAGAGGATTATGCCGATCACATGACCCGCTTCTTAGAGCAGAGCCACTTGAGACAGAAGACTGGTGAAAAATTGGCAAAATCTCTGAAAACTGTGATTATTTTTGGCGGCGCGAGCTCTGAACATGATGTCAGCGTCGTCAGTGCGCATCAATTAATGGATGCTGCGGATGTCCGTCGGGTCGATGTTCTGCCGGTCTATACCGATTTCGCCAATCGGTTTTGGATCGGACCGCACTTGCGCGATATTTCCAAATACACGCCGCGGCCGCCGCTAAGCCAGCAAGTGACATTTCGCTGGGGCGATAATGGCCCAGTCATCTGCACCATGGATGGCACAGTGATCCAGCCGGTCGATTGCGTCTTGCCGGTGTTTCACGGCACGTTTGGCGAAGATGGGCGTATTCAAGCCTATTTCGAGCTGCTCGGGGTTCCGGTCACCGGGCTGTCGGCCTCCAGCACCTCAATTGCGATGCGCAAAGATGTCACCAAAGCGCTGGTCAAAGCGGCCGGGGTGAATGTCTTGCCGCATATCACGGTCACGCGCGCGCAGATAGAAGACGCGGATCTGATCCTGCCGGACGTTAAGGCCGCGCTCGGATATCCGGTGATTGTCAAACCCGCCAACCTTGGATCGAGCGTCGGGGTCGGGCTTGTCAAAAGCGAGCATGACCCGCTTTGGCCCCTGGTCGAATATGTCTTGAAGAAAGACACGCTATGCCTGATCGAGCCGCAGGTTCAGAACTTGGTTGAGTATAATATCGCGATGATTGCGAACGGCGAAGAGATCAAACTCTCGGCCATCGAGCGCCCAAAATCGGGGGCGGAGCTGCTCGATTTCCGCGAAAAATATTTGTCAGATGATGGCGGCACCAAAGGGACGTTCAAGCCGTCTGAAGGCATGCTATCGCTGACCCGCGACATTAATCCAGACCTGCCAAAAGCGCTGCAAGACAAGATTTATGATTTTGCCCGCCGGACGTTCTCGGCGCTCGGCAAGCGCGGCGCACCGCGCATCGATTTCATGAGCAATAAAGAAACGGGCGAGCTTTGGTTCAATGAAATCAATGCCATCCCAGGCTCTTATGGCTTCTTCCTTTGGGAAGCCGCGGCCGAGCCCTTATTGTTCCCTGAGCTGATCCAGCACCTGATCGATGAGGCCACTGGCGATACAATCAAGACCTTCGAGGACCCGGTGCCGCAAGACGCTCGCCTGTTACCGCGGCGCTGAGCTGAGCATTATTTCGAAGACCTGTTCGGAGAACACCGCCAAGTCATAGGCAAATTTGTGCGGGTCCGGCAGGTCTTTGGCGAGGACGATCAAATAGTAAGACACGTTCGGGTGTTCGATGATGGCAATATCATGGACGAGGCCGCTCAGCGTTCCGGTCTTGTGCAGAATCACGGCCGCATCGGGCAGCCGTTTGGGGATGCGATCATTGCGCAAATTATTGGCAAGATAGGTCTGGATCTCTGCAAACGGTCCGCCTGAATCATAGACGCGCTTTAACAAAGTCAGGCAGTCCGCTGCGGTGGTTAGATTATTGCGATTGCCATGATCCAAAGCCCGGTCTGTAAATCCGGCGCTAAAATTCGAGTTCTTCATTCCATTCGCATTGAGCCAATCATTAACGCGGCTGGGTTTGACAAAATCAAGCACGGCGCTCGTGGCTGGATTGTCACTGATGATCAGCATGAGACCGATCAGTTCTTTTAAAGACAATTCCGATGTCGCCTCGAACGCTTTCAGGATGGAGCAATAACGGGTCTCATCCATATCGCGCAGAGCAACATATTGCGTCAGATCCAAGCTCTCATCGCTAAACGCGGCGCAGGCAATGGCGAGCTTGATGACGCTCGCGGCCGGGACTTGCTGGTTCGGGTGTACCGATGCGGCGGCGACATGGCTGATCCCTTCAACCAGGACTGAAATGTCGCCGGGCTGATCGGCAAATGCTTCACAGGTGGTTTGCAGCTGCGCGTCTATTGAGTCAGTCATGATCTGTATTTGGCGCGGATCGCGCCTTGAGGCCAGTCCTTATGCGTCTCGAGTCAATATAGTTGCAAATGCAACTAATATCTGATAGGTCGACAGAAATCGTAACAAAACAAGGCGTGAGGAGGCTTTGCCATGGCGGATCTTTTCGACAATCCAGCCGGTCTGGACGGGTTTGAATTCATTGAGTTTTCAGCGCCTGAAAAAGGCGTACTCGAACCCGTCTTTGAAAGCATGGGCTTCACCCGCGTGGCGCGTCACCGCTCAAAAGACGTTGAGCTTTGGCGCCAAGGCGGGATCAATTTCATCACCAATTATGAACCCAAATCCGCCGCTTGGTTTTTCTCTCGCGAGCATGGGCCGAGCGCCTGCGGCATGGGCTTTCGGGTCCGCAATGCCAGCCAAGCCTATGAGCACCTTATGGCGCAAGGCGGCGAGCCGGTCAGCGTGCAAACCGGGCCAATGGAGCTGCACATTCCGGGCATTCGCGGCATTGGCAATTCGATCATCTATCTGATCGACCGCTATGCGGACGGTGACGGTAGCCATACAATTTACGATATTGATTTTGAGTCTCTACCGGGCGTCGATCAAAACCCTGAAGGCTGTGGCTTCCAACTCGTCGATCACCTGACCCATAATGTCTATGGCGGACGGATGAAATATTGGGCTGATTTCTATGAAAGCCTCTTCAATTTCCAAGAGATCCGCTATTTCGACATTAAGGGCGAATATACCGGTCTGACCTCGAAGGCGCTGACGGCGCCGGACGGTAAGATCCGCATCCCGCTGAATGAAGAAGGCGATGCAGGCAAAGGCCAGATCGAAGAGTTTCTGCGCGAGTTTAATGGCGAGGGCATTCAGCACATCGCGCTGATTTGTGACGATCTCGTCGCCTGTTGGGACAAGTTGCAAAAACAAGGCGTGCCATTCATGACCGCGCCGCCGGAGACCTATTACAAAATGCTATCTGAGCGTTTGCCGGGACACGGACAAAACGAATCTGAGCTGAAAAGCCGCGGCATCCTGCTCGATGGCACCACGGACGGCGGCGAACCGCGTCTGCTCTTGCAAATCTTTGCGCAACCGCAGCTCGGCCCGGTCTTTTTTGAGTTCATCCAACGTGTGGGCGATTACAAAGACGGCTTCGGCGAAGGCAATTTCAAAGCCTTGTTTGAAAGCATTGAACGTGATCAAGTCGAGCGGGGGGTCTTAGCGGTTGAGGAGCCGGCGTGATTTCAAAAACTGAAATCCAGGCCTGGTGGGACGCGGTTCGATTGCGAGCGGGCTGGTCACACCGGATCGGACACTGGAAGTGGGTGTTTCTGCAAGCATTGATCCCGGCAATCGTCGTTGGCATCGTGGTCATCGCGATCGGTGCGCTTTGGGACGGATTTGACGCCAGAACCGCTTTGGTCACAGGTCTCTTCGCCTCGGGCGCCTTCGCCTTGTTAAACGCGGGACGTTGGACGGAAGATCAAAAAGAGGATCCATCATGACAGACGTGCCAAAGCTTCAAGGCGTTCACCACGTTGCCTATCGCTGCAAGGATGCCAAGGAAACGGTTGAGTTTTACCACACTGTGCTCGGCATGGATTTTCAATTGGCGATCGCCGAAGATCATGTCCCTTCGACCGGTGCTTATGACCCCTACATGCACATCTTCTTGGATGCCGGGAATGGCAATGTATTGGCCTTTTTTGAACTGCCTGAGCAACCGGATATGGGCCGCGATGAAAACACCCCGCAATGGGTCCAGCATATCGCCTTCAAAATCGGCTCGATGGAAGAGCTGCTGGCCGCCAAAGACCGCGCCGAAGCGCATGGTTTGGACGTGCTCGGCCCGACCCATCATGGCATTTTCAAATCGATCTATTTCTTCGATCCAAATGGCCACCGCTTAGAGCTCGCTTGCAATATTGGCACGCCCGATCAGTATGCGGAGCTTAAGCGCGTCGCGCCCGACATGTTGGAAGAATGGAGCCAAACCAAAAAGGCGCCGCGTCACGCCGCCTGGTTGCATGAGAAAATTAGAGAAGAGAGCGAATGACTGACCGTCCTGATGGGCCTTTATGGAAGGCCGCAAAAGATGTCCTCCTGCGCGAGCTTTTGAAAACGTCAGACATTGAATCCCGGCTGAATGATACGGCCTATCGCGCTGAGTTCCGATTGCGGATTGGGGACGCCTTGCACACCCGTTATGATTTCTCAGAAAATACCCAATCCCCAGAAGCCATTGCCGATGAAATCCTCGAAACCGTGATCGAGGTTGCACGACATTATCGAAAGTCAGAATCATGAAACTCGCCACTTTGAAGAATGGCTCGCGGGACGGGCGTCTTGTCTTGGTCTCCAAAGACCTGACGCGCTGCACGGATGCGGCGCGGATTGTCCCGACCTTACAAGCGGCGCTGGATGATTGGGCGGCGGTCGCACCGCGGCTCGCTCGCATGGCTGAAGGCGTTGAACTCGGCGCGGTTCCGACGTTCCGCTTTCACGAGCATGATTGTGAGAGCCCGCTGCCGCGCGCCTATCAATGGGCGGATGGGTCAGCCTATATCAATCATGTTGAACTTGTCCGCAAAGCCCGCGGCGCTGACGTGCCTGACAGCTTTTACGACGACCCGCTCATGTATCAGGGCGGTTCAGACGCCTTTCTCGGGCCGCGCGATGATATTCCGCTCGGCGATGTGGCTTGGGGCTGCGATATGGAAGGCGAAATCGCCGTGGTCACCGATGATGTGCCGATGGGCGTCAGCGAAGCCGAAGCCGCTCATCATATTAAGCTGATCATGCTCTGCAATGATGTGTCCTTGCGCGGGCTGATCCCGGCTGAGCTCGCCAAAGGGTTTGGCTTCTTCCAGTCAAAGCCGCCAAGCGCCTTTTCGCCGGTGGCGGTGACGCCTGATGAATTGGGCGCGGCTTGGGCCGACGCGCTCGTTCACCACCCTTTGCGGGTCGATTATAATGGCGAGGCCTTTGGGCGCGCGGAAGCGGCAGATGATGCGACCTTCTCGCTCGCGCGCTTGGTCTCACACGCCGCGAAAACGCGGCCGCTGAGCGCCGGCACGGTGATCGGGTCGGGCACAGTGTCCAATAAAGGCGCCGATGGCGGCCCCGGCAAACCGGTCTCAGACGGCGGGCGCGGTTATTCGTGCATCGCTGAAATCCGGATGATTGAGACAATCACCAGCGGCGCGTTTAAAACGCCGTTCATGCGCCCGGGCGATACGGTGCGCATGGAAATGCTCGACGCGGCGGGCAAATCAATCTTCGGCGCGATTGAACAGAAAGTGGTCGCCGTTTAAAAGCCGGGCGCCGCTTGCAAGGGCCGGGCATAGAACCTGACAGCCTTCTCGCCAGGCCGATAGATGGTCTCGCCCACCGGTTCGAAGCCAAGCCGCCGATGAAACCGGTGAGAGCCCGGATTGGGTGGCAACGTGTTGACCTCGCAGCCGATCTCATCGCAGGCCTGAAACCGCTCAAATGCAGCTCTGTAAAGCTCTGCCCCAAGGCCTTGGCCACGCGCCTTTGTGTGGACCGCAATCCGGTCGACATAGACAATCGACTTGCCGGTCCGGTCACGATAGGCCTCAAACCACCGCATATTGGCACTGTTATAATCGGGCTGGTCCAGCGCCATCAAAGTGATGAAGCCAAGCGCCTGATCTGCGGCATTCACTGCCACCAGGCAGGTCGAAAGACCGATCCATTTGGCCAGGCTTCGCTCGGTTTCGTGCCCAACCCCCGGCACCGAGGTTTGATTGGCCTCAAACAGGCGGTCAAAGTCGTCATTGTGGTAGGCGCGAATGTTCATGCTCGGCCTTCGCTATCAGCGCGACGGCCCACGCCGCAAGCCTAAAACCAAGATTTTGCTCCAATTTCTTGCTTGCATCTGCAACCATCTGTCGGCATCGTGAGGCCGAAGAACATAAACGGGGAGAGGTTGTCCCATGGACGTCCAAGTCAGCGAAACGCTACGCATTAATTTTGAACTCGGTGCTGAAGACATCGAATATTTCCGCAATCGTTTGTCAAAAGCGCGCAAGAATCGTGCGCTGCGAGATGATGACCGGGTGATTTTGGCCGCCGAAGCGCTGGCTGTGAAGGCGCTGGAAAGCCACCCGCCGACATTTGTGGTGTCGCGTATGCTGACGCTGCAAAACATGGTCGATATGCTCAAAGATCGCGATTGGAATCTCGAAAGTGATGATCGCGATCGGGTGCTGGAAGTGCTCGCCTATTTCGCAGATCCGAAGGACATTATTCCAGACGAGTTGCCCGGCATTGGCTTTCTCGATGATGCGATCATGATCGACCTGGCGACGCTGGATCTGACCCCAGAACTCGAAGCCTATGCAGAGTTTTGCGAGAACCGCGAAGACCTCGCGGCGCAAGTGGCAGACGCGCAGCCGCTCAAAGTGGCACGGGATGAATTGCAGTCGCGCATGCGTCGCCGTCGCCGCCGTCGCACTGGCGGGGCCGCTGGCACCGACATCATCACCTCGCTCTTCCACGCCGGATAGAGCCGGATTTTAGGGTTCGAACCACGCCAACGCCTCCGCTATGAAGCGGGGGCGATTTTTGCAGCGGGCCCTTAGCC
>JBCBYJ010000101.1:0-6729 GCA_039815905.1 Pseudomonadota bacterium
CCAGACCATCGACATTGCCGCCTTTGATCCGCGTTTGGCCGAGGGGGCTGATGCGAGCGGTGCAGGGTCACTCACGGCGCCGATGCCGGGCCTCATCTTGGCCGTGCATGTCAAACCCGGCGACCCGGTTGAGCCGGGCGATGCGCTCGCCTCGCTCGAAGCCATGAAAATGGAGCACACAATTAGCGCGCCCTTCGCCGGAACCGTCAAAAACGTCCGCTTCTCGCCAGGCGAGCAAGTAAAAGATGGCGACCTCCTTTTCGACATCGAAGCTTCAGGTTAAAGCGACAGGGACACCCAAATCGTCTGATCAAGGACCAGGACCCGCATGAGTAAAGTCTATGAAACCGCCGCCGCCGCCCTTGATGGTGTCCTGTTTGACGGCATGAGCATTGCGGCGGGCGGGTTCGGCCTGTGTGGCATCCCGGAGCTCTCTATCGCCGCGATCCGCGCCGCAGGGACCAAGAACCTGACAGTCTATTCCAACAATGCCGGGGTCGATGATTTCGGCTTGGGCCTGCTCTTACAAACCCAGCAGATCAAGAAGATGTGCTCGTCTTATGTTGGCGAGAATGACCTCTTCATGCAGCAATATTTGTCGGGCGCGCTAGAGCTGGAGTTTAACCCGCAAGGCACGCTCGCAGAACGGATGCGCGCCGGTGGGGCGGGAATCCCAGGCTTCTACACCAAGACCGGCGTCGGCACCGTCATCGCCGACGGCAAAGAGCATAAGGATTTCAACGGCGAGACCTATATTATGGAAGAAGGCATTTTCGCCGATCTCGCCATTGTCAAAGCTTGGAAAGCGGACACTACAGGCAATGCGATCTTCCGCAAAACCGCCCGAAATTTCAATCAGCCCGCGGCGACGTGCGGCAAGGTTTGCGTCATGGAAGTTGAGGAAATTGTCGCGCCGGGGGAGCTGGATCCGGACGCCGTCCACATTCCAGGCATCTATGTGCATCGTTTGGTACAGGGGACTTTCGAGAAACGGATCGAGCAGCGTACGATCCGGTCTAAGGAGACCGCTTAATGTCCTCAGCTAAACGCGACGCCCAACGGGACGCCGGACGTAACAGATTGGCCGAGATTTTTGGGTCGCATGGCGTCGACGCTGTCGCGCATGTCGGATCCGTGGCTCCAGATCTTGCTCGGCAAATAGAAGAACATGCTTATGGCGACACCTACGCGCGTGAGACCCTCTCGCTGCGCGATCGCTCACTGGTGACAATTGCTGGGCTCACCGCGCTCGGCTATCCGCAAGCGCAATTGGCCTCGCATATTCGCGGCGGCTTAAATGTTGGCCTGGCACGGGAAGAAGTCGTCGAGACCATTACGCATATGGCGCTCTATGCTGGATTTCCAGCAGCGATAAATGCCGCGCTGACCGCCAAAACCGTATTCGACGACCTGGATGGGCAAGTATAGGAGATCCTTTAATGCCTTGGGACCGCAATCAAATGGCCGCCCGCGCGGCGCAAGAGCTGGAAGACGGCATGTATGTCAATCTTGGCATTGGCATTCCAACTCTGGTCGCCAACCATATTCCTGACGGCGTGTCAGTGACCTTGCAAAGCGAGAATGGCATGCTCGGCATGGGACCGTTTCCGTTCGAAGGCGAAGAAGACGCTGACCTGATCAATGCGGGCAAGCAGACCATCACGGAATTGCCGCACACCGCTTATTTCGACAGCGCCACCAGCTTTGGCATGATCCGCGGCGGCAAGATCGCGATGGCCATTCTCGGCGCTATGGAAGTGGCGGAGAATGGCGATCTCGCCAATTGGATGATCCCAGGCAAATTGGTCAAAGGCATGGGGGGGGCGATGGATCTCGTCGCCGGCGTTGGCCGAGTCGTCGTGATCACCGATCACAATAATAAGAAGGGCGACGCTAAGCTCTTGAAAGCCTGCACTTTGCCGCTCACCGGCAAAGGGGTTGTTGACCGGATCATTACCGATCTGGGCGTGTTCGACGTGGTCGAAGGCGGTTTGAAGATCGTCGAACTGGCCCCCGACGTGACCGCAGACATGGTCCAAAAGCGGACCGAAGCGGCCTTGGTGAGTTAAGGTCGCAAACCGGATCTCACGCAGACTGATTCGCTCGGTGGTTGAGCATTGAGCATCTCTTTGCGGTTTGAAAATCGCCAATCATTACAAAGTCGATTTCTTAATGACGTAAAATTAAGTCGGGCGCGCGACCGGTTTAGGTCACGTCTTAGGACGTTGTTAAGGCTCTCCACCGATTTTCTGTAGAGTTAAAATTTGGGCCGACTTTGTTAATGGGATTGGGCAAAATGAGCAGACATTCGGTGCGCTGGGGCGCGGATATTGGATATCAATCCGCCATCAAAACATTCAAAGCTAAGGAGTCGCTGCGCAAGCATGGCCTCAAAGGCAAGCTTGCGGAGGGGGATCTTGGCTTCAGCCGTGGGCGCACGCGCAAGATCGCGCAAGAAGATGCTGCGGATGCGGTGCCCGCCTCTGAAGCGATCACCGAAGATCAGTGGAGCGAGCGCGAGCAAGAAGTTGCTGAACGCGCAGGCGTCATCCGCCGCGGCTTGGAAACTTGGATGAGTGGCACCGAAGCCAGCGTCCGTAATTTCATTCAAGACTGCACACCGGCTGACATTCACCCGGATCATTTGCGGGAAGTTATCAAAGCCGAGGAGAATGAGTTCCGGCATTATGAAGTCGATGACGCTGAAACGGCGCGCGATCATCATGATGCGACCGTGATTGAGCTTCAGCACTTTAAGCAACAACATGGCGACCAGATCGGTAAGCGTACACCAGACATTAAGAAGAATGTTGAGCAAACCCTCGCCATTCTGCTTTTGATCATGATTATCGAAGGCTGCTTTAACGCGCTTCTGTTCAAGGATGCACAATCGTCTGGTCTGATGGGCGGGATGATGGTCGCGTTCGGCATCAGTGCGGTAAATGTTCTGACCGGTGTGCTCGCAGGCTTTTTCGGCTTGCGTTATCTCAACCATCCAGAAAAGGGCTTTAAGATTGCGGGCGGGGTGATTGCTGGTTTGCTGATCACCTTCGGAATCTTGCTCAATTTCTTCATCGCGCATTTCCGCGACGCCGTTGAAGTCAGCCTGCACGCAGCGCAAGAAGCGGGCTCTTTGGCGGGCTTTACGATGTTTGATATCGCGCCCGGCAGCGTCGTGATGGGCATGTTCCCGAACATATTTGGCCTGGATTCGCTGGTCGCGATTGGCTTGCTCTTGATCGGTCTGACGATTTTTGGGGTCGCGATCTATGAAGGCTATGACAAGATCTCAGATCGCTATCCGGGGTATGGCCGGGTCTGGCGCAAAGAGCGCCTCGCCTATGAAAAGCGCCAAGCCGTGCGCAATGGTGTGCGGGATGATCTCTCAGATTATTTCACGCGCTGCCGCTTCTGGTTCGAAACGCAGCATAAGCGCCACACCGCCGCCAAGCGCGAGATTGAGAAGTCCCTCAATGCGCTAGAGGCGCACCGCGACCGCGCCGTTGGGATCGCCGCCAAAGCTGGGGATCAAGAGCGCTCACTGAAAATTGCCTATCGCCAAGCCCATCGCCGCGCGCGCAATAAATTTCGCGACAAGCTCGGTGAGCAGGCTGAGATCCCGGCCTATTTCGATGAGATTGTCACGCCAAACCTGCCCGCCTTTGATCTCTCCAAAGAGCGCGAGCAGGCAAACCAAGCCATCAAGACGATCGAGCAGAATTTAACCGCGCTCAATCTCTCACGCGAATGGCTCGAAACGCATATCCAAAGTGTCCAGAAGGGCCTCTCTTCGATCGAGAAGCAGGTCAACAAAGAGGTCGCGAAAGCGCGCGATGCCCGGATGGCAAAAGAACAGCAGAGCGATGCCCGCTCAGCCTGATAGCAAGACTCGGAGGTAACCGATGCCCCGTCCTAGAGAACGCGGTCCCTGGTTTTGGCGCAGCGCCATAGGCGTTATGATGTTCAGCGTGGTTGGCCTATTTTCGGTCGCTGCGTTTAACTCAGCCCCAACACTCGACCCAGAAACCGAATGCCGGATGGACCGGCGTGATCCAGCACACACCATTCTGCTGATCGATCAATCTGATCCGTTTAGCGAGAATGATCTGGCTTGGGTGAGTGAGTTGATCGATGCAGAAGCCCGTAGCCTGCCGCGATTTGGTCGTCTGAGTGTGGTCTTGCCGAACAGCGCCGCGCCGTTCGACCCGACCACGCTTTACGCCCATTGCTCGCCAGGCAGTATCGATGATGCCAATCCGATCCTGCAAAACCCGCGCATGATTGACGATACCTGGCGCGAGCATTTCTATGAGCCGCTCAGCACCATGGTCGGCGAAACGCTGCAAACCAAACAGCAACCGAGCTCACCTTTGTTTGAAGCGCTTTACGCGATTGGCGACCGGGCCGATTTTCAGAGCAATCGCAACAATCGTCGTTTGGTCATCGTGTCGGATCTGATGCAGCACTCAGACGGCTTTTCATTCTACCGCTCTGGGGCCGACCTTGCCGCTTACTCAGAGGCGTCGCTGGCTCAACAAGTGCCGCAAATGCACGGTGTTGAGGTGGTCGCGCGGATTGTCCCGCGTCAGGATTATGATTTGCCCATGGGCGAGGTCAAAGCCTTCTGGCGGGCCTATTTCGATCAGACCGGCGCGCGTTTCGGCTCGACCAATTAGAGCCTGGAAATCGCGCTGACCGGAGCGTCGAGAAGCAATAGGTCACCAAAGCGCAAGACCTGTCCGGTGATCGCGACCGGGTCGGCCACAAACGGCAGCAGGTCCTTATTATGGCCATAGCCGCCCGCCGTCATGATCATCAAAGCGGATTGGTCTTGTGGGTCTTTGACATAAAAGGCCGGTGGCAAACCGCTGCGAATACAAAGGCTGGCGCAGGCTTTATGCCCTTTGCCCTCTGACGGACGCATCGCGCCGAACCAGCATTTTGTGTCGAGAATCTCGCCTTTCAGCGAAACATCGAGCAGCGGCTCGGGCGTCGGGAAGGCGAGGGCGCTGATCTCATCCTCGATCTCGCCGCTCGTGTCTTCGCGGATCCAATCAAGCCCATCAATCACGGCGATCATCGTATGCGTGCCGCGTTGAATGAGCGACCCCTGCACGACGACCGGTTTGCCCGCGAGCGCGCCAATTTTCGCGCTGACGCCGCATTTGCCTTGGCAACCAAGCAAAGCCGTGCGCGGTGTGCCATCAAGATCAAGGGTCCGCAGCATGCCATAAGGCTCTGCGGTGGCGATGCCGCGAAACGCGCGCACCTCGCCCATGGTCCAAGTGCCAGGACCGGCGGCGCGTTGCTTAGCGGCGAGGCCAGCGGCAATTGTCCCGGTGCCCGCGAGCAGGGCCAGGCCAGCGCCAAAGAAGAAGCGGCGATCGACTTTTGGTGGCTCGGCCCAACCGATGAAGAAATCGTCTTTGCTCATAGGCTGGCTCCGATCTGGCTGGGCGATTGTGGCGTGCCGGGGGGATTGGGCGCCGGGTTCACATAGACCACGCCATCGACGATCCGCGTCGCATAAGTTGCGATCTTTTCGGTAAAGGGCGGCGGGCTCTGGCCATCTTCCATACGGTATTGAAATCCGTGCCAGGGACACGTGATGCAGCCATCGACGATTTTGCCCTCACCCAGCGGCCCGCCTTGATGGCGGCAGACATTCGACACCGCAGAGATCTTATCGCCATCGCGAAACACAGCGATCGCTTCGCCTTGCGCCGGGCGGATAATCTTGGCTCGGGCGTCCTGCATGTCATCGATGGCGGCGACTTTCAGCCAACCTTGGTCAGCCTCGCGATCGGCGCGGCGCATGCCTGCAAAGGCCGAGCTTAAGTGCAACCCGATCACAGTCACTGCGGAGACGCCCAGCAAGCCGACATAAAGCGGGCTCTTTTCAAACTGAATGACCCCAAGCGCGATATGCAGGACCAGGGCCGCATAAGCCAGATAGACGCCCATATGCAGCGCTTTCCAGAGGCCAGGGCCAAGATTGGCATTCCAGAAATCATGGCTCGTCGCCGCCATCAGAAACATCATGATCAGCGCCGCAAAGCCCAACACTTCAAACGGAAAGCCCGACAAGCTGTCATAGCGCGGATTGGAGATAAAGATCGAAACCAGCGGGTTGGTCTCAGAGAAACCATGATACCAAAGGATCACCAGCGCTGCATGGACCAGAGCGATCAGAAAGGTCGTTACGCCCAAATGGCGGCGATTATAAAGGAAAGGCTTGAACCGGTCCGTGAACCGCGCCAGTGGCCCGATGCAGAGGATAAATGTCAGCATTAAAAAGGCGAGCGTGCCCGTGGCTCGGATCAAAACTTGGACCGGATGTAGGCTCTCACCTGGCGGCTGCGTTGTGACACTCACGGCAATGAAGCCGACCAGATAGACGGCAATCCCGGCCAGCATCCACAGATCAAACCGCTTTTTGAACGGCGTCCATTGCACGGCTTTGTAATCATGAGACATTAGCGCGCCTCCTCGATCAAAGCCTCGGGTAGGGGGTCATTCACAGGCGCGTCCGGGCGCACCAACAGGGCCAGCCAGAGCAAGCCAAGCAGCACAGGCGCGAGCACCAGCCACATCACCAAATGAGATGTTCGATGCGCGCGTTTCATGAGACGGGGGGCTCCTTTTGCGTGACCAGCTTGGTGAGCATGATAGGCCATAGCCCAATCAGCCCCGGCAGGAGGATGAGCCGAACCCGCAGCGGTAAGCCTT
>JBCBYJ010000102.1:0-6720 GCA_039815905.1 Pseudomonadota bacterium
GTCTTAAACACTTCGGCGCGTTGGATAATGTCGGAGGATAGAACGTCGAACGAAAACTCGCGACCGTCATTGTCGGTCGCGATGGTACGTCCGTTCAAGAGGACTGTGTTAAATTCAGGCCCGAGACCGCGAACAGTAATGAACTGGCCTTCGCCGCCGCTTCGGTCGATCGCGACGCCGGTGATGCGCTGCAGGGATTCTGCAACGTTCGCATCGGGGAATTTACCAACGTCTTCGGCCGACACGGCGTCAACAATTTGATTGGCGGCCCGTTTGACATCCAAAGATGCTTTTAAGCTGCCTCTGATGCCTTTGACCGTAACGGTTTGTAGCGTGCGCTCGTCGGCAGTTTCGGGGGTGTCCGCGCTCTCTTGTGCGATTGCGACTCCGCCACAAAGCAGCGCGGCGACGCTCGCGCTAATGGCGAACTTCAGTGTATGGCCCATTTTAATTCCTCCCTAGAATTTTTTATGGATGGGTATGATCTGATGCCTGGGCGGGCATCGGGTATTAGGCGACGAGTCTGTTTTCTAATTGTGCTCTAAGCGCCTTGATTTCATGGGGATTCA
Organism: Pseudomonadota bacterium; assembly: GCA_039815905.1. GTDB lineage: Bacteria > Pseudomonadota > Alphaproteobacteria > Caulobacterales > Hyphomonadaceae > Henriciella. Next base: position 570 of record JBCBYJ010000102.1, read on the forward strand.
TATGCAAGCCGAGCTTGGTTCGGCGCAGGGTGATATCCTCATAGGTTCGAGCGAATTCGCGCTCGATTAAATAGTCGACCTCCTTTTGATAGAGCCCCGCACCATAATGGTGGCCAAGGTCCGCTACGTGTGTTGTCCGATTGAGAATGTCGTGAATTTTGGTGCCGTAGGTGCGCGCCAAGCGATGCAGGACCTGGCGGTCGAGCCACGCATATTGATCCGCGCAGAGGTCTTCGAACGCTTCGAAATTTGCCCCTGGCATGTCACCGCCGGGGAGCGGCGCGTCTTTGGTCCAGTCGCCACTCATGCGCGGCAAGCAGGGCTCGAGCAGCTTTAGCGCATCTTCTGCGAGTTTGCGATAGGTGGTGATTTTTCCGCCGATCACTGATAGCAGGCTCGCGCCATCCTGGTCGTCAAGCTTGAGGACATAGTCGCGTGTGACCGACGAGGCTTCAGCAGCGTGATCTTCAAACAAGGGCCGAACGCCAGAATAGGTGGAGACGACATCGATCGGTGAAATCTGCTGGTCGAAATACGCATTTGACAGCGCGCAGAGATATTCGATTTCTTCAGCCGATGCCGACACCTGGTTCAAGTCGCCTTCAAATGGCAAGTCGGTTGTGCCGATCAGCGTATATCGGCCGTTCTCATAAGGGATTGCAAACACGATGCGTCCGTCACCGGCTTGGAAGATGAAGCAGCGTTCATCCTCGAACAATTTGGGGACAATGATGTGGCTGCCTTTGACCAATCGCACCGATGGGGCGTTGTTGCGACGGCCTGAAATGCCGGCAACCTGATCGACCCAAGGGCCGGCGGCATTGATCGCGGCTTTCGCCTCGATTTGCATCTCTGCACCGCCATCAAGGCGCAGACTGGCGGTCCAGGATTGGCCTTGGCGCGTCAGCGAAACACATTCTGTGCGGGTCATGATGGTTGCGCCGCGGGTCTCAGCATCAACGGCGTTTAAGACCACTAAGCGCGCGTCTTCGACCCAACAATCAGAGTATTCAAACCCCTTTGTGAACTCAGATTTTAGCGGATCAAAGACGTTGGTTTTTGGGCGCCTCAGTGTTTTGGTGGCGGGCAGAATCTTGCGGCCGCCGAGATGATCATACAAAAACAGACCCAGGCGAATCAGCCAGGATGGCCGTAGATCCTTATGGTGCGGCATGACGAATCGCAGCGGCCAGATAATGTGCGGGGCCGCTTTAAGCAGGACTTCCCGTTCGATCAGCGCCTTGCGGACCAGCGCGAAATCATAATGCTCTAAATATCTCAGCCCGCCATGGATGAGCTTCGTGCTGGCCGACGAAGTATGGGCGGCGAGGTCGTCTTTTTCGCAAAGCAATACGCTTAGGCCACGACCGGCCGCATCACGGGCGATGCCTGCGCCATTTATTCCGCCACCTATGATTAACAGATCGTACAAAAGACCTGACCTCAGCTGCCACAAAACCGTTATAAGCACACATTTAATGTTCGTAAACGATAAATCGTAGGTCGTATCCGAAAATTAACGATTGAGAATTTTCTCCGCTACGGCAAAATAGGGTCAAATTCAGAAACACTGTTTGAAAACGAACATTTCGCACGATGGGGCTGCTAAATCGCGCCTGTGTGCTTAAGTGGCTGAAAAAATGAGAACGATTAGGGAGGCTATTATGTCGAATTCGGATCTTATCTTGGTGATTGATGAAGGCACGACATCCACCCGGGCCATTGTCTTTGATCCCTCCTTCGCGCCCGTCGCCCAAGCGCAAGAGGATGTCGGCCTAACTTACCCGAATGACGGTTGGGTGGAGCAAGATGGCGCGGAGATTTGGGCGAAAACCGTCTCGGTTTGCCGCGCTGTGATCGAACAGGTTGGCGGGGTCGATCGGATTGCCGGCATTGGGATCACCAATCAGCGGGAGACGACTTTGCTTTGGGATCGCAGCTCAGGTGCGCCGATTGCGCCAGCGATTGTCTGGCAAGACCGACGAACCGCCGCCTTATGCGCGGCCCTGAAAGACCAAGGGGCAGAGGCCGAAGTGCAAGCCGAAACGGGCCTGCTGATTGATCCATATTTCTCAGGCACGAAAATCGCTTGGCTGCTGGGCCATATCGAGGGGGCCCGCGCCCGTGCCGAGACCGGAGACTTAGCCTTTGGAACGGTGGATGCGTTTCTCATCTGGAAGCTGACCGGCGGCCGGGTGCACGCCACCGATATGACCAATGCGTCGCGCACGCTTTTGTATCCTTTGGATATTTCAGAAACCGCCACCTGGTCGAAACCAATGTGCGAGCTGCTTGATATCCCGCCAGGCCTGCTGCCGGACGTGCGGCCGAGCGGCGCGTCTTATGGCGAAACCGATCCGTCCCTATTTGGCAAAGCCTTGCCCATTCTGTCCGCGATTGGAGACCAGCAAGCGGCGCTGGTCGGGCAGGCCTGCCTGGCGCCCGGCACGGCAAAAATCACCTATGGGACGGGCGCCTTCTTGGTCGCAAATACGGGGAAAGAGCGCCCCCAATCCGACCACCGACTGCTCGGAACCCTTGGCTTTGGGGTGTCCCAGGGGGGCGCTGCATACGCACTTGAGGGGGCGATATTCAATGCCGGAACGGTCGTTCAATGGCTGCGGGATGATCTCGGATTGATCACGGACGCGGCCGAGAGCGAAGCCAAAGCCGCAACCCTGTCTGACAATGGCGGGGTGTTTTTTGTGCCAGCTTTTACCGGTCTCGGCGCGCCGCATTGGGCCGCGACCGCGCGCGGCACCATTGCAGGCCTGACCCGCGCCGCCCGCGCCGAGCATATTGTCCGTGCCGGGCTCGAAGCGGCGGCTTATCAAACCCTTGATTTGCTGACCGCGTTCGAAGCCGATGGAGCGAATGTCTCAATCCTGAAAACCGATGGCGGGATGGCGGCGAATGATTGGCTGATGCAATTCATTGCCGACATTTGCGCGCGACCCGTCGAGCGCCCGGACTTTATGGAGATGACCGCACTGGGCGCCGCGGCGCTCGCTGGCATCCAACTCGGCTGGGTGAGCGAGGCAGAGTGGGCGACCCGCAAGGCGCCTGGCACGCGCTTTGAGCCGAACATGCCAGCCGACGAGCGGGAAAGCCTGATTGCGGGCTGGCGAGCGGCGCTCAAACAGACGCTGGCCGTCTAAATTGCGACCTTCTAAACCTTTGCCAGCCACTAAACCTTTGCCAGTAAGGCCGCGTTTCCCCCTGCTGCGGTCGTGTTCACGGTGACAGTCTTTTCAACGCAAAAGCGCTCAGCGGGATCCTGCGCCGAGAGGAGCGGCAAGAGGGCGCCAGGTCGCTGCGTCAAAGCTTTTGCCGCAAGCATCCGCTGCACGCCGTCCGCGACGACGCCTTGAATATCCGCCGTCGAGACGAGTTCGTCGATCCCGCCCAGACCTGAGCGGATCACCTGATTGCCGGTCGCCTCCGCTTTCGCGATTTGCTCGGCGCGCATGGCGGGGTCGTCGCCGCCGAGGCAAAGCAAGCGCCCGCGGGGCTCATAGCTCAATGTATTGGTTTCGCCGGTCGGCCCTGGAAGTGTCAGAGCGGCCGGACGTGCGACGGGATGGAGATTGATCCGAGGCTGGCACAAACGCGGCAGATAATTGGGTCCACCGGCCTTCGGACCTGTGCCAGACAGCCCGCGCCCGCCAAAGGGTTGAACGCCGACGACGGCGCCAATCTGGTTTCGGTTGATGTAAAGATTGCCGACTTTGGCCTGCGCCGCGACGCGCTCAACACGGCGATCGATCCGCGTATGCAGCCCCATGGTGAGACCGTATCCAAGCGCGTTGATCTCTTCGATCACTTGCTCAAACCGCTCTGGCGTAAAGCGAACGAGATGCAAGACCGGTCCAAATATTTCGGCTTTGAGATCTGAGACCTGATCCAATTCGAACGCGATCGGCGTTACAAACCGCGCGGTCTTCTCGGTCGCCGGTCTGGCTTCAGCAATCACGGAATGGCGCGCCCGGAAGGCTTGAATATGGGCGTCGATCCTGGCCTTTGAGGCGGAATCGATGACCGGGCCGACATCTACTTGAACCCGCCTTGGGTCGCCGACCTCAAGCTGCGACATCGCGCCCGCCAGCATATCGACAAAAGCGTCTGCAATATCCGACTGGACGCAAACAATTCGGCAGGCGGAGCAGCGTTGCCCGGCACTTTGAAAGGCTGAGTCGACGACATCTTGGACCACTTGTTCCAGCAGAGCGGTGGAGTCGACCAGCATCGCATTCAGCCCGCCTGTCTCGGCGATGAGCGGAACTTCGCCGCGTTCTGTTTCGACCAAAGCGCGCTGGATCAGACTCGCGGTCGCGGTCGAGCCGGTGAAACAGACGCCATGAATGTCTGCAGACTTGGTCAGCGCCGCGCCGATCTCACCGCCGCCAAAGATCAAGTGCAGCGCGTCGCGCGGCAGGCCCGCCTCATACAGTAAAGCCGCCGCGTCTTGTGCAATCAGCGGGGTTTGCGCCGCCGGTTTTGCAATCACCGTATTGCCGACGGCGAGCGCCGCGCTCACTTGGCCAAGAAAGATCGCGAGCGGAAAGTTCCATGGGCTGATACAGGCAACGGCGCCGAGCGGCGCCAGGGCTGCGATTTTGGGCCGGGTCGCCTGATTGGCATAATAGCGCAGAAAATCGACCGCTTCTCTGACTTCGGCATCCGCATCGCGCCAAGTTTTCCCGGCTTCTGACACACAGCGCGCCATCAGGTTTGGCTTGTGCGTTTCGAGCAAGTCTGCGGCACGGCGAAGGATGTCGGCGCGCTGTTTTGCTTGTGTGTCTGGCCAAAGGCTCGCCTGGCACTCCGCAATCGCATGGGTGAGGTCAGACCGCGTGCTGTCGGCGCAAGTCTGATGTCTCGGGAGCGGCAGCGCCTCGACAAAGCGGACCGTTTTGGCTTGGGAAAGATCCAGTCCGCTCGCAGCTAAGCGCGCGCCGCCAAAATGATCGCACGGCGCGTGGATCAGCGGGTGCGCGGCGCCTTGGCTCTGCTCGGTCTCCGAGATCGGGTCGCGGACCAAGCTATCGATCGGCGTGTCCGGATCGAGGAGTTGGTTCACGAAGGAATTATTGGCGCCGTTTTCGAGCAAGCGTCGCACCAAATATGGCAGCAATTCCTTATGTCGTCCGACCGGCGCATAGGTGCGGATGCGGATATTGTGGCGCTCATGCAAGCACGTGTGCAAGCCATCGCTCATGCCGTGCAGGCGTTGAAACTCAAAGTCATGGCGCCCGCCCGCCATGTGCAGGATCGCCGCCGCGCTATGCGCATTATGCGTGGCGAATTGCGGATAGATGAGATCGGGCCGCGCCAACAATCGACGCGCACAGGCAAGATAATTGGCATCGGTATGGGCTTTGCGGGTAAAGACCGGATAATCTGCAAGGCCGAGTTCCTGCGCCCGCTTAATTTCGCTGTCCCAATAAGCGCCTTTGACCAAACGCACCGTGATGGTTCGATCATAGGCTTCGAGCGCGTCTGTTAACCCATCAATCACTGATAAAGCGCGGCGTTGATAGGCTTGGATGACCAAGCCCAGCCCGTTCCAGTCTGCGGTTTCGGGCGCGGCAAGCAATTGCTCAAAGACGAGCAATGAGGTCTCCAGCCGATCCGCCTCTTCAGCGTCCACGGTCAGGCCGAGATTGGCGGATTTGGCGAGGATTGAGAGCTCAAGCAAGCGGTTGACCAGGACCGGGACGCACGTCTCACGCTTGGCATATTCATAACGCGGGTGCAGCGCTGAGAGCTTTACAGACAGAGCGGGCGCATCATGCAGAGCGTGCGACGGATCTGACCGTGCGGCGAGTGCCTCCAATGCGCCTTTATAGGCGTCGAAGTAGCGGTCTGCGTCGGCTTGGGTGCGCGCGGCTTCGCCCAGCATGTCGAATGAGAAACGGGTGCCTGACGCGCCTTTGCCACTGGCGCGTTCGGCGCGTTTCAGAGCGTTTTCGATACTTGTGCCGAGCACGAAATGTCGACCCAAAATGCCGATCGCTTGGCGCACAGCTTTTAACATGACCCGGTCGCCAGTTCGCGCGATGAAGGTCTTGGCATCAATGCCGCCCGTGGCGACGGTCCAGGCTTTGCAGAACGACAGGCCGAGGCTGCCCAGTTTGACCATCAAGTGCGG
>JBCBYJ010000103.1:0-6693 GCA_039815905.1 Pseudomonadota bacterium
TTAAAGCTATCAGCACGACCCGGCGCAGCCAAACTCCCCGACATGCATTTGGTCGATTTGCGCTCAAACACACCGGAGACCGGCACGTGGCTGTCACCGACCCTCCGCAAGGCGCTGGTCGCGACACATGCCGAGGGCGAGCAAAGACGGGGCGAGATTTGAGACGTCGAACTGTAATAAAGACGACGGAAATCGCCGCATCTTACCTCCCACCCCTTGCGAAACTTTAGCAGACCGTGTTGAAGCGGGGAAGATTATCCCAGAAGCTTTATCCAGACTGTTAGCCGACCTTTAGCCAGACCTTTAGCCAACCCGTTAGAAAGTGTGTCCGAAAGTCATCGATGAGTGTTGTAACGCGCTTTGCCCCTTCCCCGACTGGAATGCTGCATATAGGCGGCGCGCGGACGGCTCTGTTCAATTATTTATTCGCCAAGCGGCACGGCGGGAAATTTCTCTTACGGGTTGAAGATACCGACAAAAAGCGCTCCACAGAGGCGGCGACGCAGGCGATTTTGGACGGCATGACCTGGCTTGGCTTGGCGGCAGATGAAGCGCCCACTTATCAAAGTCAGAACGCTGATCGACACGCCGAATGTGCGCACGAAATGATCGCCAATGGGCGCGCCTTTAAGTGCTATACCACGCCAGAAGAGCTACAGGCCCGCCGGGAGCGAGGCGAAGCCAAGCGGGCCGAGGCCAAAGCTGAAACGCTGGATGAAGCGGCCCGTACGGCCCTCTTGGCCGAAGCGGATGGGCTTTTGGCGCCGTTTCGGTCGCCGTGGCGCGACGGGGCCCCGCCGCCGCGCCCTGACGCCCCTTTTACCGTGCGGTTGCGCGCGCCAGACCAAGATCAGATCCAAGTGGCTGACCATGTTCAGGGCGAGGTGACGCTTGCCTCGCGTGAGATTGATGACCTGATCCTGCTGCGCTCAGATGGCAGCCCGACTTACATGCTCGCCGTGGTGGTGGATGATCATGATATGGGCGTCACACATGTCATTCGCGGCGATGATCATTTCCGCAACACGTTCCGGCAGCTGCCCATCTATTGGGGGATGGGTTGGGACGTCCCAGAGTTTGCGCATGTGCCGATGATCCATGGCTCAGACGGGGCAAAACTGTCGAAACGCCATGGCGCGCTGTCGACGCTGGCCTATCGCGATATGGGGTATTTGCCAGAGGCGATGAATTCCTACTTGGTCCGGCTCGGCTGGAGCCATGGCGATCAGGAAATTTTCACGCTGTCCGAGGCGAGCGCGGTGTTCGACCTGAGCGGCATTAACAAAGCGCCAGGCCGGCTCGATCTGGATAAACTGGCCGATGTGAATGCACATTTCATTCGCACCATTGATGAAGCGCGTTTATTGGACTTACTCCGTCCGGAAATCGCGGCGCTGACCGATCTGGATGAGGCCCTGATTGAGCGGCTGCAGCATGCTTTGCCGGTCTTGAAAGAGCGGGGTCAAACGCTGCCGCAACTGGCCGAATCTTGTCGGTTTTTGTGGGATAGCAATGCCGACACTCTCAACAAGAAAGCCCGTAAAGCCTTAGGCGAAGACGGCCTCAAACGTTTGTCAGACCTCCATGAGGTACTAGACGGGGCGGATTCTTGGACTATTGAAACATTGCAGAGTGCTCTGGACGGGTTTTGTGCAGCGCACAACCTATCTATGGGGCAAGTCGGACCGCCATTGCGCGCGGCTTTGACCGGGGGGCTGCCAGCGCCAGATCTCGCGCCAGTCATATTTTGGCTCGGCCGCGATGAAGTTTTGGCGCGAATAGAGAAACATGTGCCGGCTTAGGCAGTCGGCATGAGCGTAAGAGAGGTAAGAGGGCTGAGATGATTAATAAGACCACACAAACCGATACGGCGACGTTGACCCTTAAAGGCAAGACGATCGAGCTTCCCGTCTATAGCGGAACGCACGGTCCGGATGTCGTTGATGTTAAGCGCCTATATGCTGATGCAGGCGTTTTTACATTGGACCCTGGCTTCACGTCCACAGGCTCTTGTGAGAGCCAGATCACATTCATTGACGGCGAAAAAGGCATCTTGCTGCATCGCGGTTATCCGATCGATCAATTGGCCGAGCAATCCGGCTTTCTGGAAGTGGCTTATCTGCTGCTGAATGGCGAATTGCCGACGCAGAGTGAGTTTCGCGGCTTTGCTGGCCAAGTGACGCAGCACACGCTGTTGCACACTCAAATGGATCGGTTCTTTGAAGGGTTTCGGCGCGACAGCCACCCAATGGCGATGCTGACAGGGACCGTCGGCGCGATGTCGGCCTTCTATCCCGGCGCGATGGACAGCTCAGACCCAGAAGAGCGCAATATCGCGTATATTCGTCTGATCGCAAAAATGCCGACTTTGGCGGCGCGGATCTATAAATATGCGCAGGGTCAGAAATTCGTCGATCCGATCAATGAGCTGTCTTATGGCGAGAATTTCTTGCGCATGTGCTTCTCGGTTCCAGCTGAGAAATATAAGATCAGCCCGACTTTGGCGCGCGCGATGGACAAGATTTTCATCCTGCATGCCGATCATGAGCAGAATGCATCAACCTCAACCGTGCGTCTGGCTGGCTCGTCTGGCGCGCACCCTTATGCGGCGATCGCAGCCGGTGTCGCCTCACTTTGGGGACCGAGCCATGGCGGCGCCAATGAGGCCTGCTTGAACATGCTGCGCGAGATTGGCAGCGTCGATCGCATTCCGGAATATATTGAGCGCTCGAAAGACAAGTCTGACAGTTTCCGTCTCATGGGCTTCGGGCATCGGGTGTATAAGAATTATGATCCACGCGCGACGGTGATGCAGAAAACCGCGCATGAAGTGCTGGATGAACTTGGCCTCGACACGCCGATCCTGCGCGTCGCCAAAGAGCTTGAGCGCTTGGCCTTGGAAGATGACTATTTCCGCGACAAGAAGCTGTATCCGAATGTCGATTTCTATTCGGGTGTTATTCTCGACGCGATGGGCTTCCCGACCGACATGTTTACCGTCCTCTTCGCCCTGGCGCGGACGGTGGGTTGGGTCTCTCAATTGAATGAGTTTATTGAAGACCCGTCGCAGCGGATCGGGCGCCCGCGTCAGATCTATACAGGCGCTGCGATGCGCGACTTCGTGCCGATCAACGCGCGTTAATCACGTCCAAAATTGCTTGAGCGGCAATCTGCGCCGCCGGTTCATCGCGCTCTCCCATTTGGGAGAGCGCTTTGTTTTGCGCAGCAATCTGCGCCGTGCGGCGGGCGGGATCGCTGAGGATTTGACGCGCGCACGCCGCCAGACGGTCCGCCTGCAGGGCCGTTTGGACGAATTCTGGTGCGATCTCAGTGTCATTCGCCGCGATATTGAGCAGCGTGATATGCACCGGCTGATACAGCATGTAGCGGGCCAGCACCCAGGTGATCCAACCGGTTTTATAGGCCACCAAAAACGGCGTCCCTTGCACGGCAAGCTCGCTGGTCACTGTGCCCGAGCAGGCCAGCGCGAAATCTGCGGCGGCCATAATATCGGCTGACGGCACGTCCGGATCGGCGACGGTGGCCCAGCGGTCCAGCCCTGGAAAGGCGTCGAGGAACTGGCCCCGCACGGAGGGCGCTGGCGCAACGAGTATGCGCAGGTCAGGCTGGGACGATTTGAGCAGCCAAGCAGCCTCCATGAGCGGCGGCGCGACGCGCTTAATCTCACTCGGGCGACTGCCTGGTAGGACCAATAGAAGCTGCTCCGCCGGAGCCAGACCGAGCGCGCCGCGATATGCCGCGCCATCGCCCTTTTCCGTACGGCTCAGTGCCGGATTGCCCATCACCGTCACGGGCAGACCATGCGGTGCATAATACGGCGCTTCCATTTCGTGGATACAGATCAAATGGTCGACCGTTTGGGCCAGCGTCTTAGCGCGCCCGGGCCGGGTCGCCCAGACTTGCGGCCCGACCAGTTTGATCAGCTTGATGCTCGGATCGCGCGCCCGCACGCGCTGCGCGACGCGCAACATAAAGCCCCAAGAATCGACGAGGATGACGGCGTCCGGTTTGAACGCAAGAATAGCATCAGCGGCCGCATCGGCTAGCTTAATCACTGTGCCATAGGCTTTCAGGCCTTCGAACAGGCCAATGATCGACAAGGGCGAAATATCGATCGGTGAGACGATGCCAAGCTTTGCCAGCTCTGGCCCGCCAATGCCGGCAAGCTCCAAATCTTCACGCAGGTCGAGCAGCGCTTTAGCGGTTTCGCGGGCCAGCAAGTCGCCAGATTGCTCTGCCGCAACCAGAAAGACGCGCGGGGCCGTCCCCTCGCTCACGTCGCCCAATCCTGTGCGAAGCCATAGAGGAACACACCCAACGCCTCGGCGCGGGCTTTGACCGCCTCTGCATCGACTAAGAGCGCGCCGCCGGTTTCAAAGGCAATCCCGGCAAGACCCGCCGCGGCCGCGGCTTCAACGGTCGCCACGCCGATCGTTGGCAAGTCTATACGGCGCTCTTGTTGCGGTTTCGGACGCTTGACCAAGACGCCTTTACGGTCCGTTTCGGAGCCGCGAATCTCATCTGGCAAAGACTGGCAGCGCTTGAGCATGGCATCGGTGCCCTCTTGCGCTTCGACACAGAGGACCAAGCCATCAGCAACAATCGCCCCTTGTCCAATGTCTAAGCGGCCAATTTCTAACGCCACTTTAGCCGCTTTTTCCACGTCCTTAAGTTGGTCTTCGCTCGGTTGAGGGCCCGCCAAGAGGCCATTTAAGGCCTTCAAATTGCCCGCCGCTTCATCGGCGCCGATAATATCAAAGCCCTCCGCCTCGAAACTGTGGATCATGAAGCTCAAGAGCGCGTCATCGCCTTTGCGCGCCGCAGCGATCGCCTTGGGCAAGAGCGACATGCCTTTCAGATCAGGCTTCAGCGCGCTAAAATCCGGGCGTTTAACGATGCCAGCAAAGCAGACTTGCTGACAGCCCGCCTGGCGCAGCGCCTTGAATGTCTTGCCCAGTTCAGCAATGCCGACAATCTGTCCGGGATAAGCGCTCAGCGCAGGCTCCTCAAAGCCTTTAAGACGCAACACATAGACCTCTTGACCGCGCGCACGCGCCGCTTCGACCACCTGAACCGGGAGGTCGCCTAAGCCTGCAATGATGCCGAGTGGGGTCAAAGCGATCTCCTATCGCGGCAAACACAATGCCCGGTTTTTACTGCTCCGAATGAAATCGACAATCTGCATCACTTCCGCAGAGTCCGCATAGGCCATCGCGGTATCTTCGAGCCGTTCGGAAAACGTGCCTTCTTTGGCATAGAGCATCCGATAGGCTGAGCGAAGATTATGAATGGTCTCACGCGAGTAGCCGCGGCGCTTGAGACCGACCACGTTCAACCCGGCCAAATGCGCATGATTGCCGACCACCGAGCCAAATGGAATAACGTCCGCGACCAGGATCGATCCGCCGCCGACAAAGGCATGGTCGCCAATCCGGCACCATTGATGCACCGCGACCGCACCGCCAAACCAGACCTGATCCCCGACGGTCACATGACCGCCAATATGGGTATTGTTCGCGACAACGCATTTGTCCCCGAACTGACAATCATGGGCGGCATGGGTGTGCGCCATAAACAGACAGTCGGCGCCAATCTTGGTCCGTCCACCATGCTCAGGTGAGCCGGTGTGCAAGGTCGTGTGCTCGCGCATGACCGTGCGCGCCCCGACCTCAAGTTGCGACTCGGCGCTGGCTTTATAGCCCAAAACTTGCGGCGGCCCGCCAAGCACAGAGCCGGGATAAATCTCAACCTCTTGGCCGAGCGTCGTTCGCCCGATGACCGTCGCCTTTGGGTGCAGGGTGACGCCGTCATGTAATTCCACATCCGGTCCAACATAGGCCATCGCGCCGACCGACACATTCGCTCCTAAGCTCGCGCCCGGTTCGACAATCGCCGTAGGATGTATTGTGACCGTCATTTCGATGTCTTCTTTGGCGCAACCTGGCGCTGGACCCAAGCGATCTCGCGCCACCATTGCTTAATCGGCTTGGCTGGAACGCCGCCCCAAATCTCGCCGGGCGGAACAGTTTTCAGCACGCCCGACCCGGCTGCCAATTGGGCCCCGGCGCCAATATGGACATGATCCGCGATTCCGACCTGGCCGCCCATGATGACCCCATCTTCAATCGAGACCGTGCCCGACATGCCGGTTAAGCTGGCCACGATGACATTTCGTCCAAGCACGACATTGTGGGCGATCTGCACCAGATTATCGATTTTGGTGCGCTCGCCAATAATTGTATCGTCAAAAGCGCCGCGATCGACGCACGTATTGGCGCCAATCGAAACATGGTCTTGAATGATCACCCGGCCCCATTGCGGCACATCTTCCGCGCCATCCGCCGCGACCGTTACACCAAAGCCTGCCTCACCAATACAGACGCCAGAAAAGATGGTGACGTGATTGCCGATCAACGCACAGCGGATGCTGACATTGGGGCCGATTTTTGTATCATTGCCAATTTGGACGCCGGGCCCAATCACCGCGCCCGGTGCGATTTCGGCGCGCGCACCAATCGCCGCGCCTGCGCAAATTGTCGCGCTGGGCGCCACGGAGGCGGTTTCGTGAATGGCCGGCGCGTCTCCGGTCACATTCCAAGATTTGAGCTGATAGAGCACCTCACCGGCGCGCTTATGCGCAAACCGAGGCTGCGCGACGATCACTGGGATGAC
>JBCBYJ010000104.1:0-6683 GCA_039815905.1 Pseudomonadota bacterium
TCAAAGGCTCCGGCCCGCATGGCCGGATCATCAAAAAGGACGTCGAAAGCGCTCAACCGGGTGCCGCCCGAGCGCCCGCTTCCGCGCCTGCCTCTGCCGGCTCACCGGATGGGCTGATCCTGCCAACCGTCTTGGATGACCGAATCTATGCGCCGGATTCGTATGAACTCAAACCCTTGGACGGCGTGCGCAAGACCGTCGCCAAGCGGCTCACCACCAGCTTCATGCAGGTGCCGCATTTCCCGCTCACCATTGATCTTCAGATCGATAAGCTGCTCGCCGCCCGCAAAGGCATCAATGAGGCGGCACCGGAGGGCGTCAAAGTCTCGGTCAATGATCTTGTGATCAAGGCGTCGGCGCTGGCCCTAATGGCCGAGCCGGACTGCAATGCGAGCTACACCGATGCCGGCATCGCCTATCACAAATCGGCGCATGTCTCTGTTGCCGTGGCGATTGATGGCGGGTTGATCACGCCGGTCGTTCGGGATGCGGAGAAAAAGGGCCTCGCTCAAATCTCTGCCGAGATGAAGGATATGGCGGCCCGCGCGCGCGAGCGGAAACTGAAACCGCAGGAATATATGGGCGGGACCTTCTCGCTGTCGAATTTGGGCATGTATGGGATCAAGGATTTTGCCTCCATCATCAACCAGCCCGAGGGCATGATCCTGTCGGTTGGGGCCGGGGAGAAACGTCCGATTGTCGATGCCAAGGGGGAACTCACCGTCGGCACCATGATGAGCGTGACGCTGACCTGCGATCACCGCGTGATTGGCGGCGCGGAAGGCGCGCTCTGGCTGCAGGCCTTTAAGCGCTTCATCGAAAGCCCAGAGAGCATGTTGCTTTAAAGCGGGGACCAAACATGACCGACTTTGATTTGATCGTCATTGGCTCCGGGCCGGGGGGCTATGTCGCCGCGATCCGGGCGAGCCAGCTCGGTATGAAGACCGCTATTGTCGAGCGGGAAAATCTCGGCGGGGTCTGCCTCAATTGGGGCTGTATCCCGACCAAGGCGCTGCTGCGCTCGGCGGAAGTCCTGCACCTCGCCAAAACGGCTGATCAATTCGGCCTGAAGGTCGGCAAGGTCGAAGTCGATCTGCCCGCCGTGGTGAAGCGCTCGCGCGGCGTTGCGGCGCAGCTTTCCGGCGGCGTCAAACACCTGATGAAGAAGAACAAGATCACGGTGATCGAAGGTGAAGCACGCCTCGAGAAGGGCGATGTCACGCCGACTGTGGTGGTCAAGGACGCCAAGGGCAAAGACGCAAGCTACAAGGCCAGTCATGTCATCTTGGCCACGGGCGCGCGGGCGCGATCGATCCCGCAAGCCGGGCTCGAGCCGGACGGCAAGCTGATCTGGACCTATCGCGAAGCCATGGTGCCGGACACGCTGCCGAAAAAGCTATTGGTCATCGGCTCCGGCGCGATCGGGATCGAGTTTGCCAGCTTTTACAATGAGCTTGGCTCTGAGGTGACCGTGGTGGAAGCCGTCGACCGGATCTTACCCGCGGAAGACGCAGAAATCTCCGCCTTTGCGCGCAAATCCTTCGAGAAGCAGGGCCTGAAAATCCACACCGGCGCACAAGTCCAAGGCCTCAAAAAGGGTAAGGACAGCGTCACCGCCAGCATCACAATGGATGGCAAGACCGAAGACCAGAATTTCGACCGGGTGATCCTGGCGGTTGGCATTGTCGGCAATGTCGAAAATCTTGGACTCGAAACGCTCGGCGTGAAAATCGACCGGACGCATATCACTGTGGACGGGTTTGGCCGCACCGGCGTGCGCGGCCTCTATGCGATTGGCGATCTCACCGGCGGGCCGTGGCTGGCCCACAAAGCCAGCCATGAAGGCGTCATTTGTGTGGAAGGCATTGCCGGTTCCAACACCTCGCACCCCTTCGATGCCTCAAATGTTCCGGGCTGTACCTATAGCCATCCGCAAGTCGCCAGCGTCGGCCTCACCGAAGCGAAAGCCAAAGAGACCGGCCGCAAAATCAAAGTTGGCAAATTCCCATTCATCGGCAATGGCAAAGCCATCGCGCTCGGCGCCGGCGACGGTCTGGTCAAGACGATATTCGACGAAGAAACCGGCGAGCTGCTCGGTGCGCATATGGTCGGAGCCGAGGTGACCGAGCTGATTCAGGGCTATGTCATCGCGCGGCAAGGCGAGCTGACCGAGCAGGATTTGATGGAGACCATCTTCCCGCATCCAACTCTGTCTGAGATGATGCATGAAAGCGTGCTCGCCTCACAGGGCCGAGCGCTGCATATTTAGGGCTCCAAGAATCGCAAATCGCTTGGCTCATAGATAACGAAGCCATTCGTCGCCGGGCGGACTTTCTTCTCATCCCAGCAAAGCTTTGCCTGGTCGAGGGTTAGGCGCGGATTGGCGTCTCGGAAATCGCGAAGATATTGTAGGTAATTGTTGCAGCTGGCGATTTCGCGTCGAAAATCCGCGTCGAGCTTTCGTTCTTCCATCATCTGCCAGGCGGTGATGGCGTCGCCAAAATTGGCGTCCGGATTGGATCGCATCCAGTTCATGAAGTCAGAATGGCAGATGAATTTTGGGCCGATCTCTTGTTTGAAATAGCCGCGCACGGCTGGCCCGAACGAAATACTCTCTGTGATCGGCGTCTCCCGGGTCAGCGTGACCTCCCGCCATTTTTCCTTGGGGCTCGTTCGTTTGCGTGGCTTGGGAAGGACGTTACCGTCCAAAGCTGCGGCCACTCGTGTCCGTAGCTCTGCCTTGCTGCCCGATTTCGAAATGCCGAGCGCCTCACAGAAACCGTGTAGCTCTGAGACCAGCCAATACCAGCGCTCGAATTCCGAACGCGACATCGCAGCATCTCGGGCAGGGCGAAGTTCGTCAATCGGTGCGCTCATGCCGCCGATTTAGGGCAGTCTCTGGTGCCGACCATGCGTGTTGCAGCTCTTACCCCATCAGCGCCTGATACGCCGTCATCAGCAAGGTCGCGCCGCGCATATCGCCTGTGGTCGTGCCTTCCATCTTGTTCATGACATAGGAAAAGCAGAGCCGCGCATCCTGATCGATAATCACCAGCGAGCCGCCATAGCCGCCCCAATAGCAGGTGTTTTTGTTGGGGCTGAGCGGCACGGCGTCATTGTTGAGGCCATAGCCCATGCCGTAGACGACCGGCATTTGCAGCACCAAATCAGTGCCGCGCCACTGTTCTTCAAAAACGCGGCGCGTGCTCCCTTCAGACAGTATGCGCTTGCCAAAAGCTTCGCCACCATTCGCCATTGGCGTCTGCGCCCGCACAATGCTGCGGGCATTGCCGTGACCGTTGGCGGCTGGGATCTCAGCCTTGCGCCAACCTGGCTCCATCGCTTGTAGCGCTTCGACCGGCGGATTGGCGAAAGTGCGCGCGGCAACACTGGTTTGGTCGGCCATGGGCTCGCGTGCGGGCGGCGGATCGAGCGGCGAGATGCGTGGGACGAGGTCATCGCCCGTGCCGATATGGAAATCCGCGCCCAGCGGATCAGCGATCTCTTGCTTGAAGAAGGCGCCGATCGACTGACCGGTGACCCGGCGGACCACTTCGCCGATCAAATGGCCTTGAGTGAGGGCGTGATAGCCGCCGGCCGTACCCGGCTCCCACCACGGTTCTTGCGCGGCGAGCTCGCTGACCATCCAGTCCCAATCATATAGCGCATCGCCTTCGACTTTGGTCTGCATGCCAGACAGCCCTGCCATATGCGACATGAAGTGACGCACCTCGACCTTGTCTTTTCCGGCCGCGCCGAATTCCGGCCAGTATTTGGTGACGGGTGCGTGGAAATCGACCTCACCCCGATCTGAAAGCAGGTGCAAGCACATGGCCGCCATCGTCTTGGTGCTCGACCAGACATTTACGATCGTATTTTCTTCCCAGGGCTTGGTCCGTTCGCGGTCGAGATATCCGCCCCAAAGATCGACGACAAACTCGCCCTCGACGGTTATGGCGACGCTTGCGCCGATTTCGTCATAGTTGCTGAAATTGTTTTCAAATGCGGCTTTGACGCTCGCAAACTTGTCCGAGCAATGCCCGTGAACCTCGACCATGCTGCTGTCCTCCCGGCTTATCGTTACGCCGGAGCATAGGCGTCGCGCACTCACTCACAAGCGGGCACGTTGCGGCAACTTCGTGGTTTCAGCGCGCTACCAGTGCTGGGTTTCGCCAATGATCATGGACGGGCGCCGATAGCCGAACGGGCCCGAACCGGACCAGGCCGCGCCGCTCGGATACCGGACTTCAACGCCGCTGAGCGCATTTGGGTCGAACAGGCGCATGTTTACGCCAACATGATCTATCACGCCGTCGCGCTTTTTGCAGGCTTCAGTCAGGGTGAAATGGGTGGTCGATCCGCAATGCGGGCAGGAATGGATCTGAACCGATGGCTCGTCCTTATCGTCGCGCGTGTAAGAGTGGGTTTCACCCTTTGCTGTAACGGCGCCGATTTCGAAATACCCCCAGGCCGCGCCGACTTTGCGACACAGGCCGCAGTCGCAATCATTGATGAAGTCGGGCTTGCGCTCGATCGTGACTTCAACGTGTCCACAGGCGCAATTGGCGGTCATGTTTCTCTCCCTAATTGGTGAGGACGATGTCGCGTCAGCCGTGATCTGTCCAGAGCAGCGCATTGAGTTGATCTGCCCACCAACTGTGTTGAGCTTCGCGTGCGTCTCGTTTCAATGCGCCGGCACTCCGTCGAAACGCATCTCCGAAGAGCGTGTCCAGCGCCAGCACCATATGGAGCGACGCGATGGCCGATCGGATGTCATCTTTTGACGAATTGGGGTTTTGATTGTGTTCAATCATCCAATCAACTACTGGCCCGAGCAGCGGGGTGCCGCGATCGCGCCAACCAGATCGTTGGAGTTCGAGCGCGAGTTCAGAATAGCCGCTAGCGTACAAGCTGCTGAGCATGGAAATTAGCCGCTGCATATCCGGCGGTTCTGCAAGCCAGGCTTCCGCCAGGCGTGCCAAAGCGTCTCTGACCTTTTCCGCGCCATGGTCTAGAAGGGCCGTCAGCAAGCCATCACGGTTGCGAAAATGATGTGCAACGCCGGCGTCGGTCATGCCGGCTTCACGCGCGACGGCGCGCATTTGCACCGCACCTATGCCGTCCCGCACCAATAATCGCTCTGCACCGTCGATCAACAGCGTTCGTGCTGCTTCGGGCGAACGGCGAATGCGCTTTACTCGGGTTGTTGGTTCGTCGTTGCTCATAACCTTGACTACTCAATGTAATTGATTAAGACAACCTTGCAGCCTCAAGGTAAGTTCAGATGCGCAAGCTCAAAATTCACTCCTCAGGCACCGAATTGATCGGAGAGTCCGCCTCCGAGCATACAGACTTTTTGCTGCTACACGCTGGCGGTGAGCGCAAAACGGTCTGGCGCCCGGTCCAGGAACGTTTGGCGGTCGCTGGCTACGGTGCGGTGGCTTTTGATCAAAGAGGCCATGGCGAGAGCGGCGGGTCGGTGGCCGATGGGGTGGAAGCCCTTGGTCAAGATGCGGTTGAGATGAGCGCTGCCTTTCCGACCGCCAAGGTCTTGGTCGGCGGGTCACTAGGCGGGCTGGCGGCGCTGTTCGCCGCAGCAAACAGCGACCAGACGCGATTGGCCGGCCTGGTCATGGTGGATGTCACTCCTGCGCCCGATCCGGAGCGCTCCGTTTCCTATCTGCAAGGCCAGGGTGGAAATCTCGCAAACTCGCCCTTGGTGGCGAGTATCTTGTCTCAGCGAAACCGCTTTGAGGCAGCAGCGCGGCGTCTTGAACTGCCAGTCTTATTGGTCAGGGCCGGTCCGACAAGCCCGATCACGGACGCGCAAGTTGCGCATTTTCGATCATTGTGTCCGCAGCTGCGGGTGGCTTTGATCGATCGCGCCACTCATCTGATCGCGCGGGATGCGCCGATCGAACTGGCGGACACACTCATCGATTTTATTCAATCGACGGATGTGAGTACGCGGCGACTGTCTGCTGCGGTCGCTTAACGGCTTATTCCAATCCAGGGCTGTAAGTCACAACGCCCGAAGGCTCAGAGCCGTCGAGCGAGATCCACTGAACGATGCGAGCTTCCAGATCGCGATAGGTGATCTTCCCATCGCCGACAAAGCCAAAGCGGTGATAATAGTCCGGATTACCGATGAGGACGCACCCGGCCACATCGCGCTCTTTCAGCATTTGCAGGCCGGTCTTGATCAATGCGCTTCCAATACCGGACTTCTGACGGCTGGGTTCGGCAGAGACAGGTCCCAGACCGTACCAGACGCCTTCAGTCCCTGATATTGTGACCGGCGAAAAGGCAATGTGACCGACAATCTCATCGCCTTCCAATGCCACCAGCGAAATGTGTAAGTCCCCATCGGCGCGCAATTTGTTGACGCAGTCGGCCTCGCGGCCATCACTAAACGGCATCGGGTCAAACGCCGCTTTGGTCAGCGCATAAATCGAGTCAATGTCGGCGGGCGTTTCGGCTCGAATGTCCAAAAGTCATACTCTCATCAAACGGGAACAGGTTGGTCGGAGCCATCGCTTTGTTTTAGGCGGCCCTTTGCCGACTGACGCGAACCTTTAGCCGGGATCAACTCTCCCGCAAGCCCCAATCCATACGCCGGCAAATTGCTATAGACGCTTTCATAGGCGCCGTTCGGCACGAGATAGGTTTCGTGCCAAATGCCG
>JBCBYJ010000105.1:0-6663 GCA_039815905.1 Pseudomonadota bacterium
TGTGCCGCCAATCTCGCACAGCACGAAATCGACCTGCTCGCCCGCGTCGCCAGCCTCTGAAAGGACGAAGTCTTTGATCTCGTTGGTGACGTGCGGGATGACTTGAATGGTCGCGCCGAGATAATCGCCGCGGCGCTCTTTCTCGATAATCGTCGAATAGATACGGCCGGTCGTGATATTGTCCGATTGGCGCGCCGAGACGCCGGTAAAGCGCTCATAATGGCCGAGGTCGAGATCGGTCTCCGCGCCGTCATCGGTGACGAACACTTCGCCATGCTGGCGCGGGCTCATCGTGCCGGGATCGACGTTGAGATAGGGGTCGAGCTTGCGCAGGCGGACATTATAGCCGCGGGCTTGCAGCAAAGCCCCGAGCGCAGCCGACGCGATCCCTTTGCCTAAAGAAGACACCACGCCGCCAGTAATGAAAATATACCGAGTCATGGGAATGCAGTTTGCCTGATTCGCGGCTCGCCCCGATAGGGGCAAGTCAGGATTTTATCGATTATTGTGGATCTGCCTCAGTTGCGAGCGGATCGCCAGACGCGGCGTCCTCTGCTGGCTCACTGGACGGGGTGATGGCGAGCGGGTCTTCGAGCAGCGTTTCGTCACTGTTCAGAATGTCCTCAAGATTGTCGAGCCCGAGCTCGTCCGTGCCATCCCCGCTCGGCAAGTCGCCCTGCAGCTCGCGCTGAACATCGGTCAGGCCGCCCGCATTCTGATGCGTCGCCATCGTCGTGAGGGTGAGGCTAGAGATGAAGAAAATTGCGCCAAATATGATCGTCGTACGGACCAGCGCGCCTTTGACACCGGAGCCGGACACCAGTCCGCCGCCGGCGCCGCCACCACCACCACCACCAATGCCAAGCGCGCCGCCTTCGGAGCGCTGCATCAGCACGACCACCACCAGAACGATGGAAACGATAATGTGGGCCACGAGGATTACATTGGTCATGTCAATTTCCTGAAACTCAAGCCGCGGGGCTTACGCGGTTCTCTGCCAAGGCTCAACCCTTATGATCAGTCTCAAGATCAGTCGAGCACGCGCCGTTAAGCGACGGCTGCGGCATAGATGGCGATAAAATCGTCCGCCTTCAAGCTCGCGCCGCCGATCAGACCGCCATTGACGTTCTCAATGGCCAAAATCTCAGCCGCATTGCCAGGTTTCATCGAGCCACCATAGAGGATGCGAAGGGCGTGGCCGCGGTCTTGATAAAGTTCGACCAAGAGGTCGCGAATGTCGCCATGGACTTCGGCAATCTCTTCGGCGCTCGGCACCAATCCGGTGCCAATCGCCCAGAGCGGCTCATACGCCACGACCAAGGTCTCATCCGGCGTCAAAGTCGGCAAAGACTTTCGCAAGATTCGGAGCACTGTGTCTTTGGTCTCGCCGCGTTGGCGCTGTGCGAAGCTCTCACCGACGCAAATGATCGGCACAATGCCCGCCCGCAAAGCCGCGTGGGCTTGCTCCTGGACGTAGGCGGAGCGCTCCACATGCTCAGACCGGCGTTCAGAATGGCCGACAATGACATAAGACGCGCCGACATCTTTCAGCATTTCAGCCGAGATGTCGCCGGTAAACGCCCCTTCAATTTCTGGGTGACAGCATTGCCCGCCAATCTGCAAGCGGGCGCTCGCAATCGCTTTCATCGAGGCAATGAGAGTCGCAGGTGGACAGATTAAACAGTCTGCGCCATCCGGCAAATCCCCGAGTTTTTGAGTTGTTTTTTCGGCTTCGGCCAATGAGGCAGTGATGCCATTCATTTTCCAGTTGCCTGCGATCAGTGTACGCACCATACCAGTCACCATCTTGAACAAGTTTGAGCGCTCGCCTAGCAAGCTGGGCTGAAACTCTCAAGCGGTCCTGTTTCAACTGGCCCCTATGGAAAAGGCTAATACCTATGCTGACCCCGTTGCGTAATATGCTCCGTTCGCCTGCTGCGGGCGGTATATTTGTCTTGTTGATCATCGCCATGGCCGCATGGGGCGTGACGGATATTTTTGCTGGCGGGTCTGGCAATAATCTGGTCAGCGCCGGAAATCGCGCTGTGTCTGACCGGACATTTGATTCCACGCTTGAACGGATCTTGCGCACGCAAACCGATGAGCGCGGCCGCTCGATCACCAAAGAAGAAGCCATGGAACAAGGCGTTTTGGACGGCGTGTTTCGCGAGCTTTCGCGCGAAACCTTGCTGACCGCTTATGCCGACACGCAAGGCATCTCGGCCACCACCGCGGCGATTGCCAACACGATCCGAACAGATCCGCTGTTCCAAGACACGACCGGCGTCTTTGACCCGATACGCTATTCACAGCTTTTGGATGCGAACGGGTTTCGCGAAACCGATTATGAGGCGGATCTTGAGACCAATATGACTTTGGATCGCTTGCAGCGCGTTCCCTTGGAGGGATTGAAAGTGCCGATCGCGTTGGCCCGGCTACAGGCCGCTTATGCTGGCGAACGTCGCACCGCGTCTTGGTTCATCCTCGAACAGGCCGATTTGCCGGAGATCGAGACCCCGACCGAAGACCAATTGCTTGAGCTCTACGAAACCCGCAAAGAGACCTTGCGAGAGCCTGAGCGGCGCGGCCTCAGCGTTATCCAGCTTAGCCCGGAAGACTTTGTCGAAGATGCAGATGTCGTCGAAGCCGATATTTTTGGCTTCTATGAAGCGTATAAAGGCGAGCGCTATACGGGTCCTGACAGTCGCGAATTTACCGAGTTCGCATTTGCCGATGAAGCCACTGCGCGCGCAGCGCTTGGCCGCATTGCTGGCGGCGCCGCAGCCGAAGCCTTTGAGACGGCCCGCTCCACGACCCTTAAATCCGGTCGCCGTGAGCTGATCAGCAATGACCGTTTGGCCGAACAGGTGTTCTCGCGCGGCGCGCAAATCGGCTCCATCCATGGCCCACAGCCCGTTGGCGACACATATGTTGTGATCCGCTTGGAAGCCATTACGCCTGGCGAGACGACGCCTTTAGATGAGGTGCGCGAAGACATCCGGGCAGAGCTGGCGCGCGAATATGCGATTGGACTCTTCTATGATGCACTGCCCGCTTTCGACGATTTGCTCGGCACAGGCGCTGACCTTGAAGGGATCGCCGAAGGGCTCGGCACGCCGGTCCGCTCTTATGCCCCAGTTGATCGAAACGGCGTCAACGAGATTGGCGACCGCTATTTGCCGTTGATCACAGCACCTGGACTGTTGGAGCGCGTGTACAGCCTGGCCGAAGGGCAACAAACAGAACGCTTTGGTGATGACGAAATCACTTGGCTGGTCCGCGTGGACACGATTGTGCCGGAGCGTTTGCCGGAATTTGATGAAGTTCGCGATCGCCTCGAAGAGGCCTGGCAGCAACAGCAAGAAAGTGAGCAATTGCAAGCCGTTGCCGCAGAGATCGAAGTGACCATCGCCGATGGCAACAGCGATTTAGAGACCGAAGCGGCAAATTATGGCGCTGAGATCGAAACATTGCCCCGTCCGATCACGCGCACCAATACCGATTTGCAATTGCCGCAACCCTTTATGGATGGGATTTTTGCCGCCGATGAGGCCGGGGACACCTTCTCTTTGCAAGGGGTGTCTGGCCAAATGATCATCATGCAGGTCACCAATATCGAGCGTCCGGCCGATGAAACCCTCGACTTCTTAGCCCAAGGCAGCTCGCTGGAGATCCAAAATGGCATCGCAGACGATCTGTTCCGGGCTTATGTGATCGGCATCGCAGAACAAATCGAAGTTGAGACCAATGCGGCGGCATTGAATGCCTACAAAAACAGCCTTGTGACAGAGCAATGACCCGTGATCATTTAATCGTTCGGCGACGGCCGGGCGATCTCGAGACCCCCGTTTCAGCGATGCTAAAACTGGGGGCCGACCAGCCTGGCAGCTTTTTGTTTGAATCTATTCTGGGTGGCGAGCATCTGGGTCGCTATTCCTTTATTGGATTGCATCCGCAAAAATGGATGCGGATCGCAAATGGCGTTAGCGAAATCAGTGACGATTTGAGCTTTGAGTCGGCGACGACCGTGCCGGGCCCGCCGATTGAGGCGCTCCGCGGATTTTCTGAAACCGCCCTGGCGACGGCAGATGAGCGCGAAAAGCTGCCGCCTATGGCCAGCGGGGCGTTCGGCTATATTGGCTATGATTTCATCCAACATGTCGAACCCGTGGCGATCACCAAGCCAGACACGCTAAATGTGCCAGAAGTGCTGCTTATGGTGCCGGGTGTGGTGCTCATCTTTGACCATCTTTATCAAGAATTGATCCTGGTCGGACGGCACGCGCCAGATCACGCGGCCGACGCAAACGCCCTGTTAGACCAAGTCGAAACAGCGCTGGAGAGCCCGCCGCCTTTATCGCCCCGAGACGGCACGTCAGAAGACTTAGAGTTCACTTCGAATACCAGCCAAGCGCAATATTTCGATATGGTCGAAACCGCGCGCGACTATATTCGGGCCGGTGACATTTTCCAGGTTGTCCCGAGCCAGCGTTTGAGCGCGCCATACACGCGCAAATCGATCAGTTTCTATCGGGCTCTGCGGCGGCTTAATCCTTCGGCTTTTATGTTCCATATGAATCTGGGCGATGTGCGTTTGGTGGGCTCTAGTCCTGAAATTCTGGTTCGGGTCCGGGATGGCCGGGTTGCGATCCGCCCGCTTGCTGGCACACGACCCCGCTCTGGCGACCCGGTGATTGATGCTGAGCGCAAAGCGGATCTGCTCGCCGATGCAAAAGAGATTGCAGAACATTTGATGCTGCTGGATCTCGGGCGCAATGATGTTGGCCGCGTCGCCGCTTATGGCAGCGTGGAAGTGACCGAGCGGTTCATCGTCGAGCGCTATAGTCATGTCATGCACATTGTCTCGCATGTTGAGGGCAATTTGCGGGAGGGCCTGAGCGCCGTGGATGCGCTGATTGCCGGTCTGCCCGCCGGCACGGTGTCCGGCGCGCCGAAAATTCGCGCCATGCAAATCATTGATGAATTGGAGCAGAATGCGCGCGGCATTTATGGCGGTGCGATCGGCTATTTTGGCTGGAATGGCGATCTCGACACCTGCATTGCGCTGCGGACCGCTGTGCTGAAAGACGGTCAGTTGCACATCCAAGCGGGCGGCGGGGTCGTTCTGGACTCTAATCCGCAATATGAGTTTGATGAAACCCTGCACAAAGCCAACGCTTTGAAGAAAGCCGCGGCGCTTGCGGCGCGCTATGAGTTTGACCAATGAGCGATGAGAAACGCCTTCTGATTGTCGACAATTATGACAGCTTTACCTGGAACCTGGTCCATTATTTGGAGGAGGTTGGCGCCCGGACACGGGTCATCCGAAACGATGATATGAGCGCTGATGACGCTCTCGCGCTC
The DNA here is from genome assembly GCA_039815905.1 of Pseudomonadota bacterium. Classification (GTDB taxonomy): domain Bacteria; phylum Pseudomonadota; class Alphaproteobacteria; order Caulobacterales; family Hyphomonadaceae; genus Henriciella. The sequence continues at coordinate 5,365 of JBCBYJ010000105.1, forward strand.
GGCCATGATGGCATTGTCTTATCACCGGGCCAGTGCACTTAACCGATTGCGGCTGAGCCCAGCCGCTTCGGGGGTCACCGTCTGCGCGGTCAACGCGCCGTCTTTGACCTCAATGATTTGCGTCTCCCCGGCAATTGAGAGCTCATCAATCACCGTCCCGTCCATATCCGAGCCATGCACAACCCAAGCGCGCGAAATGCCGAGATCGCGCAGCGCTTCGGCCATAGGCTGCAGCCACCGCGCGTCACTGACGCCGAGAATTTGATGCGTCGCCGAGGCCGGATTGGAGAGCGGCCCGAGCAGATTAAAGATCGTGCGAATGCCAAGGCTCGCCCGAACCGGTGCGACATGGCGCATCGCGCTATGATGCGAGCGGGCGAATAAGAAGCCAACCCCGGCGGTCTCAATACAGTCGCGAAACCGACTCTCCGTCAGGTCCAACTCAACGCCCAGCGCCTCTAAGACATCCGCGCTGCCGGTTTTGGGCGGAACCGAGCGATTGCCATGCTTGGCGACTTTCCCGCCGGCCGCCGCAATCACAATCGCGCTCGCCGTCGACGTGTTGAGGCTGGTCCAGCCGAGCCCGCCCGTGCCGCAAGTATCGAGGGTCGGCCCGTCTAAGTCGATGGTTCTGGCATTGGCGCGCAACGTCTTGGCCCCCGCCAAAAGTTCAGCGCCGGTTTCGCCGCGCACTGCCAGGCCCATCAAAAACGCACCGATTTGCTCGGCCGGAATATCGCCCGACAGGATCGCCTCAAAGCTCGCTTCAAGGTCTTCGCGGATCAGGGCCTGCCCACGGGCCAAGGTTTTGAGGATGGGACGAAGAGAGGGATCAGACATGGGTTCGGTATAGAGGCTTGAAACAAGCTGCCTAGGTTTGCTTCAGGAAATTTTCGAGCAGCTTATGGCCATGCTCGCAGAGAATGCTTTCGGGGTGAAACTGAACCCCAAAGACCGGGCGCGAGACATGGCGCACGGCCATCACCTCACCATCATCGGTAAACGCATCTGCGATCAGCGTCGCCGGCAAGTCATCTGGGCGGATCGCTAAGGAATGATAGCGCACCACATCAAACGCCTCCGGCAGCCCCGCAAAGAGGGGACCGGTTTGGTGGCGAATTCGGCTAATCTTGCCGTGGCGGATTTGTTTCGCGGTGATGATGTCGCCGCCTTCTGCCGCGCCAATGCTTTGATGCCCGAGACAAACGCCGAGGATCGGCAGATCTTCCGGGGCCGCTTGGACCAGATCAACGCAAATCCCAGCCTCATTCGGCGTACACGGGCCCGGTGATAAGACAA
>JBCBYJ010000106.1:0-6495 GCA_039815905.1 Pseudomonadota bacterium
ATTTCAGCTTGGGCGATGAATATCCGTGCACGCCAAGCGCCTGAATAAGGGAAACCCCTTATGTGCGTTCCGGTCGCGATGCGTAGAAGAAAAACCAAGCGAAAAAAGCGGGAACGCCCATGACACAGATGATGCAAACCCTTTATGGATTGGCCTTTCTGGCCATTGGCAGCCTTAAGATCTGGCTCCATACGGGCAGCGAGGAGGTGCTATCGCTCCCCCTGTGCAGCGGCAAGTCGGTGACCTTGAGCGCCAGCGCCGCAAGCGGGTTCGAGCCGGCTCATTGTTGGAGCTGTTATGTCTTTGCCGCTGGCTTGATCATGGTCTTGGTCGCGGCGGCAAACGCGGGCGGGCTGCGGCGCGCCATGCCGGATTGCCCGCCGGTTCCCGATGGCATGGATTGATCCGTGCCAAACGCTCATTACAAAGAGAGGCTGATGACCGATAATCAGCATCCAGTCCTTGGCGACTCCTCGGGGCGTTACACCAGCGGCGACTCGCTCGAGCCGCTTATGCGGTCTATCCTCGCCTCAGTTCCGGATGCGATGATCGTGATCAATGATGGTGGACACATCCTCGCCTTCAGTGCGGCAGCCGAGCGTTTGTTCGGGTATAGTGCAAAACAAGTGGCCGGTCAGAATGTCTCCGTCTTGATGGACGAGAATCACCGCATTCATCACGATAAATACATCACCAATTATCTGACCACGGGCGAGAAACAGATCATTGGCATTGGCCGGATCGTAGAAGCCAAACTCGCCGATGGCCGCGTCATTCCCGTTGAGTTGAAAATCGGCGAAGCTGAGATTGACGGCGAAAAGCTATTCACCGGCTACATTCGCGATATTTCCGAACAGCAAGCCAACGCTTTGCGCCTCAATGAGATGCAAGTCGAGCTCGCCAATTTCTCGCGGCTCAGCGCCGTCGGAACGATGGCCTCAGCCATGGCGCATGAATTGAACCAACCCCTCACTGCAGTGGCAAATTATCTCGAAGCGGCGCGCGATCTGCTCAATGATGCGGATGCCGAAACTCTAGCCTTCATCCAAGAGGCGCTCGATGCGGCGGCGACGCAATCCATCCGCGCCGGGCAAATTGTTCGCCGACTTCGAGACTATGTGTCGCGCGGGGAACTTGATATGCGCCCGGTCAACCTGCCGGAAATTGTCGATGAAGCAGCTTCGCTCGCCAAAGTCGGCATAGAAGGTCAGCTCGCCCGCGTGATCTCGCATATCCCAGACACGTTCCCGCGGGTGCTCGCTGATCGGCTGCAACTGCGCCAAGTGATCGTGAACTTGGTCCGCAACGCGATTGAGGCCTTGTCTGAGACGGATAATCCACAAATCTGGATCACGTCTGAAATCGTCGACAAGCTCGCATCCGTCAAAGTTGAAGACAATGGACCGGGCTTTGGCGGCAGCGATGAGGCCTCGCCCTTTGATGCCTTTAACAGCACCAAGCCTGGCGGCATGGGACTTGGCCTATCGATTTGCCAAACCATTATGGACGCGCATGGCACAGAGATTGAGTATGCGCCATCGCCGCGCGGCGGCGCCGCATTCACGTTTTCCCTAAGACTGGATGAGGGAGCCTCTGACGATGTCTGATCGCACCGTATTCTTGGTTGATGATGATGAAGCCATTCGCCACTCGGCCAGCTTTATGCTGCGTCATGCCGGATTTCTGGTTAAAACCTATCCGGATGGCATGAGCTTTTTGGACGCGGTGTCCGAGCACCAAACGGGCTGTATTCTGCTCGATGTGCGGATGCCCGGTATGGATGGTCTGGCCGTGCAGAGCGCGCTGAATCAGCGCGGGATCAATATGCCCGTCATCATCCTGACCGGACATGGTGACGTCCCAGTAGCGGTTGAAGCGATGAAAGGCGGCGCCATTGAGTTCCTCGAAAAACCCTATGAGAAGCAGGCTTTGGTCGGCGCGATTGAGAACGCATTTGGTCTGCTCGACAATCAATCGGCGGATGACAAACGCGCGAAAGACGCCAAGGCCAAACTGACCAGTCTCACGCCGCGCGAAATGGAAGTGTTGGAATGCCTGGTGACCGGCATGACCAATAAAGGGGTGGCTCAAGCCCTCTCGATTTCGCCGCGCACCGTAGAGATTCACCGCGCTCATATGATGGAGAAATTACAAGCCGAAAGCCTATCGAATGCGCTCAGGATCGCCTTCTTGGCTGGCATTGGTGAGCCATAACCTGCGGAACACTACTTAGAGACTAGATCTGATCAGACGATACACTCAAAGCTATGAGCCTTGCCCTTCGCCCCCTACCGCACGCCGATCGCGCTATTTTGACTCGCCTCGTCTTGATCGAAGACGATGAAAATGTACGTCGGTCGATGACCATGCTGCTGCGCGCACGGGGCTTTCAAATCGACACATATCGGAGCGGAACCGAGTTCCTGATGATGCAGGGTCAACACGGCGCTGACTGTCTTTTGATCGATTATAAAATGCCGCGCATGAACGGCCTGGAAGTTATGCGCCGCGCGCGCACGCGAAAAGACGAAACGCCTGCCATCATGATTACGGGCTATTACTCGCAATCCTTGCGGGATCGCGCCTTGCTCGCGGGCTTCACGGATGTTTTGGAAAAACCGGCAGCCCCTGGCCTCCTGATCGAGATGATCCAAACGACTTTGAATTAGCAGGCAAAAAGCGGACACATCAGGCGGCGCCCCCAGGGGGGGGGGTGATATTATCCGAGCCCTATTCGGCCTCATCCTCAAATGGCAGACGATCAAAGTCGCGCTTCCATTGGATCGCGACTTTAGGGCCAAGCTCTGGGTCAATTTCAGCATCGACGGCGAGATTGTCTAAGGGCGTCCATTCCAATGCCACACCCGGCGCGCCCGAAACCCCTGACTCGACTTCGAGATAGATATCATCCGCCAGGTATTTACCCGTCGCCAAAGTCGCCGCACCGTCATCATCAAAACCGATATCCAGACGGTCGAGCCCGGTTGCGGCCTCTAATCGTCCCATCAAGTTTATCGCATCTCCCCCAGCCAGTTGCGCTGCCGCACCGGCCAATTGCGCAGCTTGTAACGGCGACAATTGGCTGGGCGAGCGCCCGAACAGAACGCGCGCGAGGATTTCATCATCTGGCAAGGCCGGGTCTGAGCTCAGCGTAATTTCAGGGTCCATGACATTCCCGTTTAGGCTGATCGCACTGGTAATCCCGTCCTCGGTTCGCTCGGCTGCAAGCGACACTTCTGTCTCCTCTGGCGCGCCAATAAAGCGCAGCACGCCTTCGGACAATTCGAACCGCCGGCTGAGCAAATCGGCTTCACCGCGCACCAGGTTGGCCCGCCCAATCAAGCGCGGCTGACCGGCACTGCCGGACACTCGCAGATCAGCGCTCCATTCAGAATCGACGCCAAGTCCAGAAACGAAAATGCGACGGTCGGCTTTAATACCCAAGTCGAGTAAAATCGCTTCACGGGTCGGGCCTTCATCCTCGTCCTCATCGCTTTGATCTGAAAACTCAACCTCGATCGTGGTATAGCCAGAGCCTGACAGATTGGCGACATTGACGCGCGCCTGATCGAGCGTCAGGTCGCCCAGAATCCGGGTTCTACGGTTTTGCCGATCAATTTGCGCATCGCCCGAGACGGTGGCCGAGATATCTGAGCGATTAAACGCATCGAGCCGGTTCAATCGGAGCGTAACCGCGCCTGACCCATCGAACAAATAGGCCCCCGATGCGCTCAACGATCCGTTATTGGCGCCGTTCGCAGTGGCTGAGCGAACGTCAATACCGCTTTGCTTGAGCTGCGCATCGACGACAATCGATTTCAGATAAATGCCGGTAAATCCGTCCTCAAACGCGCCATTTTCGAACCGCAAGGGACCGGTGAACCGAAACGTGTCGCCGACCCCATTATTGATATCGACATTGAAATCGCCGTCCAAGCGTAAATCTGGCGGCGCGGCCAACCCCCAGAGAGGTGCGATCGGACCGCCGCCGATTAAGCGCAGCGGCGTGCGTGCGCCGTCGGCCAGGCGAATCGAGGGCAGATGGCCTTTATGCTGAAGGGTGGTGGCAAAATCTGCGACCAAGTCGAGGGTTTCGTCAGCGTCCTTGGCGCGCACTTCGGCATTGAGCCGGTTCTCGACCAAAATCGCGTTTAGCGACAGATCAGCGCTCGGCGTATCGGGTAGCCCGCGCGCGAGATCGAAAATCGTCGCGCGAGCAGAACCGCTCAAACCCCCTTCGGAAATCTGTAATTGCGCAGCGCCTTCTAAGGTTCCGCGCAAAGACGGTCGCAGCAAAAGCGGTCCAAACTCGCTCAGAGATAACGCACTCAAGGTCACCTCGGATGGGGTCACACCAGAGGCATCATAAGTGAACGCGATCCCACCCCCGAATGCGCTCAAAGCGCCTTGCGCCGTCATCCCGTCGCTGAAACGAATTTGAATTGGCGCGTCTGCACGGATCTCTTGCGCGCCGACCTGCGAGACGCCGGACACGTCTATCGTCGGTTCAAGCGCTGAGACCGCCAAGTCGAAGTGTCCACGTGTCGGGGTCTCTACCCCCAGGATCGGCAATGCGGCCTCGAAACCCAATTGTCCCTCAAATTGTGGCCAAGCCCCTGTTAAGGCAAAGGTGGCCTGGTCCAAGTCGATTGGTCCGTATACGGCTTTTTCCACCGACGCGCTGGCATTTAGGGTTTGTTCTTGATAGCCGACCTGCCCGCTCAAAGCCCCGACAATGGGTGCGCGCCCATCAAAGTCGAGCGTCAGCGACGAGCCTTCGATTTGCGCCAAATCCACGGCTCCGGAGCCGATCGCGATCAGCTCATCCCAAGTTACCCGGACCTGGTCGGCCCGCACTTGGTTTTGCACATATTGTCCGCCCACGGAGAGTGTTAGGGGTGCATCCGCCAGTATGGCGTCCGCCGCGACCTGAAATGTCGGTTGGCTCAACCCGGCAAGATCCCCCATGACCTGAACTTGGCGGAGCATCTGACCAGACATCTCGACCCGATCGCCCGCCAGCGTCACACGTGTTTGTGGGCTGTCGATCGGCCCCGCCATGCGGGCCGTCACCGTCAACCCGTCCGCCACGACCCCTGCCACCCGAAGTGGGTCGGCCGCAAGCTCAGTGTTCAAGTCGATGACCCCGTTTTCCAGCTGACCGGACATGACGGCGTCCACCGTTTCAGATTTCAAAACGACCTTATCAATAATGACCTCTTGCCCGCGCCGGTTCAGAACCGCTTGCAGACCGGCCCGCGCTCCGAGGATCTCACCGAGTGGGCTGTCTAAGCGCGCAGGCTGCAGCGCGCCATCAAAGCGCAGGGTCAGTGCCTGCGCATCAGGCCCGTTCAGCGTCCAATCCCCGGAAATAGTTTTCAACAAAGCGAGCGCACGCACTGTGCTTGAGCCTTGCAAATTGACCGCCCCGTCAAAGCCAATTTCACCGCTAGCGCGACTGCGGATCGCAGGCCCGGTTAAGTCGATTGAGCGGAGCGTGACCAAACGCTGCGACAATGATAGGTCAGCATCCAAGCGCGCGACGAGACGACCCGAGACCATGGAGTGCACCGCATCCGGAAGCCCGTCTAAGGACTCAAGCGCGACCTCTATAGCGCCAGTTAAAGTGCCAGACTCAAAAAAGATTTCCCCGGTACTCGCAACCGTCTTTCCCTGATAGTTTCCATAAGATAAATCGGGCGCCGTGACCTCCCCCTCGAACCCATATCCCCCATCTTCGACGGTCAGATTGCCCTTTGCGCGCACCGCTCGGATTTGCAGATCTGGCAGCTCCGTCAGGCGCGCCGCATCGATCTCAGCGCCCGCAAAAGTCATGTCTTCAAGCCGCAAGCCATTGCGCGTTTGCGCATACTCCCCGGCGAGCTCAAACGTCCCGACTTGCGCCATCAGACGCGCGGTCATCGCCCCGTCGCGCGCCAATTGAGCGTCAATATCAACCCGCTGACCGAGCCGTCTCGCCACCGGTGCCAGCGCCCCGAACGCCTCCAGCGACAGCCATCCAGAGAGCCGCTGCGCCGCGCGATTGTCTTCCGCAGTCAGCTCCATCACACGGCTTCCACCCAAGGCAGCTTCGCCTGTCAGCGTCCAATCCTTAAGCGTTCCAGATGCCTCTAATTTTGCCGATACCGCCTGATCGCCAGGGGCCTGCAAAAGCGTCGCGACGAGGCCTGACGGCGCTCCGGTCAAAGCAAGCTCGCCGCGCAACGGCACCGCCCCGCCCCAATCAAGCCGCGCGCTCAAAACGTCTCCGATACTCGAGACCGGGACCAAATCCGCGTCAACGCGCCCTTGATATCCGGCCATGCGAAACCCTGACGTGAGCGTATAAGTTTGAGCGGGTCCGATCACCCCTTCCGCCAATCGAAGCTGCTCAATCGCAAACCGATCCAAACGATAGCGGTCCAATGCGCTGTCACCGCTCGACGTCGAGGGCGTCAGGGTGGGTCGTCGAGAAAGCTCAAGGCTTGAGCTTTC
>JBCBYJ010000107.1:0-6477 GCA_039815905.1 Pseudomonadota bacterium
TATCGTTTTCGCGGTCAATATAAATCGCCTGCCCATTCGCGCCCGAAGCGGTAAATGTGCCATCTGGATAGGTCCACCAATGCCAGGCATAGCCGCGATTGGGATTCGGGTGTACGATGCCGGGCTTGAGATGCGCGTCGTCTGACACCGTGGCGCGATCGACCCAGTCCATAGGAAGAATTTGCGCGCCTTTCCAGCTGCCACCTTGCTCAATGAACAGACCGAAGCGCGCCCAATCGCGTAGCGCCGCATTGTAAAAGGCCCCACCAATTTCTGCGCCATCTTTTCCGGCCCCGTCAATGATCCAAGCGCCATCGAACTCCATGCCGAGCGGTTGCCAGAGTTTTTCGGAGAGATAATCCGCCGCGTCCATTCCGGTGACCCGGCGCACCAGTTCGAGCAAGACCTGGCTTTCCGCCGTATTGTAATTGAACTTGGTGCCCGGATCATTGTCGCGCTTATATTTGATCGCGAGTTCAAATGAGGGCGATTGGCCCGTGACGACGCTCCTAGTCATAAAATCGACCGTATCGGTCATCTCGCCGTCCCAGAGGTTTGGATCATAGCGCACCCCAGACGACATTTGCAGCGCATGTTTGATCGTGACGCCGTCATAAGCCGTGCCGGCGACCTCTGGCAGATATTTCACCAATTGGTAATCTACGCTGTCAATTTTGCCCTCAGCAAGAGCGACGCCAACCAGAGTAGATGTGATCGATTTGACCAATGACCAGGTTGTGAACTTGGTGCCAACTGCGGCGCCCCGTCCATAGCTTTCATGCACGATCTCGCCTTTGTGGAGGATGATCAGACCGGACGTTTCCATATCCTGGTACAGCTCAGCGAGCGTGCGGGTTTGGCCTTCATGCTCATACGTGAACCCATCCAGCGCGCCGGGATCGGCAGGCAGGGGCTGATGCGCCGGAGCTGTCGCCACGGTGCGGGTGGGATAAAGCTCACTGGCACTTTGGAAGAAATAATCATTATCCCCTTCAAACACAGCGGCGCGCGCCATGACGTCATAAGGGAGCGGCACGATCCGCGTATAGATGAAGACTCCGATCAGCGCGCCCACAATCAGCGCAACGAAGGCGATCAAAAATGATTTCATAGCTTATGCTCCCGCCATTATTGGCTGGAACATGCACGAAAAGAATTGATGGCGTCTAGCCTATCGCTGCGCGAACGGCTTTGCTGGCAGGTCCGCATTCGATTTGGCCCGGATAACGGGCCCGCAATGCCGTCATGCAACGCCCAACATCTTTGAGCTTTCGGGCCTGCAATTCCGTTACAACTTCCGCGGCGGCGGATTCTAAAGCTTCCCCGGCCAGCGGTTTGGGCAGAAATTCTAATAAGACGTCGAGTTCATCGCGTTCCCGCTCAGCGTCGGCAATGCGGCCTGCATCATCGAACTGTTTGATTGACGCTTCGCGCTGCGCAACCATCGTCTCCAATAATTCTTGGATGACATCATTGTCGCAGCCCGAACACTCGCCGCGTTTGCGTGCGATAACATCTCGATCATCCATAGCACACTTCACCAGCCGCAAAGTCTGCGCTTGAACGCCATTGGCATCATCTGCCTCAGCGCGTTTCAATGCCGAATCAATGCGTTGTCGAAGAGTTATTTGGATGGTTTGATCCATCTGACCCATGTGTACGCCTCTAAAAGCCGCAATTATTATCCAGGACCGCTTGACGGCCTGGCCCGCACCCCTCTATTTGCCACCCGTTTGCCTGAAAAAGCGTTAAGGCTAATTGGGTCACAAGAGTCTTGCGAAGCGACGGAGATAAGCGTTTGACGGAGAAAAATCAATCCAGTTTCGCGACACAAGCGAGCGGGGCCATCGCATTGGCGGATGGGACAGTCTTCCTAGGGGTCGGGGTCGGGGCCGTCGGGACTGCCGTTGGCGAGCTATGTTTCAATACGGCGATGACCGGATACCAGGAGATTCTTACTGATCCTTCATACGCAGAGCAGGTGATCTTATTCACCTTTCCGCATGTCGGAAATGTCGGTGCCAATCCCGAAGATCATGAAGAATCGAGCCACAGCGCCGCCCGCGCCGCCGTGGGTACTGTGTTTCGCGAAGCGATCACGCCGCCGTCAAACTGGCGTTCAGAGGATCACTTTGAGGCCTGGCTGGCGAAAAAAGGCATAATTGGTCTCAGCGGCGTCGATACCCGCGCGCTGACTCGCCTGATACGCGAAAAAGGTATGCAGAAGTGTGCCATTCAATATGCGCCTGACGGCAACATCGACACCGCCGCCCTAATCAAGGCCGCTAAGGCTTGGGAAGGTCTTGAAGCAGCGGACCTTGCCGCGAAGGTGGATGCAGACAGCCAATTTGATCATTCAGAACGGTTATGGGCATTAGGCACTGGCTTTGCCGGTGAGACGACCGCCGAGAAACACGTCGTCGTGGTCGATTTCGGCGTGAAAAAGAACATCCTGCGCAATCTCGCAGAGGTCGGCATCCGCGCGACTGTCGTTAACGGAGATACGAGCTTCGAATCCCTTCAAGCGCTCAAGCCGGATGGTATTGTCCTCTCGAATGGGCCTGGCGACCCGGCCGCGACATTTGAACGAGCTGGGCCGATGCTGAAAGCGCTGATCGAGAGCGAGATCCCCTTGCTCGGCATTTGTCTCGGTCACCAATTATTGGCTTTAGCGCTTGGCGCCGAAACCAAGAAAATGGACCAAGGCCACCATGGTGCCAATCACCCAGTGAAAGATCTCGAAACCGGAAAAGTCGAAATTGTCTCTATGAATCATGGCTTTACCGTCGATGTAGCGACTTTACCAAGCGGCGTCGAGGAAAGTCATCGCTCGCTCTTTGATGGTACGAATTCTGGTTTAAAAGTCGCTGGCAAGCCGATCATATCGGTTCAGCACCACCCAGAAGCGAGCCCGGGACCGCAAGATAGTTTTTATCTGTTCACGCGCTTTGCCGACTTGATGGCCGGCTAGCGCAAGCTTCGAACCAAGACTTCAAACGCCGCGTACACGCCATCCGGCGTAAGACCAGGCGTGTCGCGCGCCAACGCGAAGCCCGCCCCGTTTAGTGCGCTTTGCAACATGATCGCCAATGCATCAACATTTTCGGGCGCGACTTGGCCCTTTTTGACCAAGTAACGCACGCCCGCTTTGACGTTTTGATTGCCGAGATCATGGTCGCTCTCATACCATCCAGAGAGGTTTAACACCGACGGGCCATCAATCAGCACAATTTGCTGATAATCCCGGCGAGAGGCGTAGTTTAGATAGGTACGGCACCCGGCGAGGAATGCCGCATAAGGATCATCGAGGCTGCGCGCCGCTAATGCGGCGCGGCGCGCTTCCGCGTCCATTTCGACCTGCAAGCGGGTCCAGACCTCGCGAAACAGCTCCTCTTTGGTGCGAAAATGATGAAACAGAGCCCCTTTCGTGATCCCCAAGTGTTTGCAGATCTCGGCGATAGACGTGGCCGAATAGCCGCGGTCTTCAAACAAGCGCGCGGCTGTTTGGATCAATTGTGACCGTGTCTTTTCGGCATCTATTTTCGATCGTCTCGCCATAATTTCCAAAAAGATAATTGACCATTAACATACCGCTGGTATGTATATACACCTTAGCGTCTGAAAAGTCAGGCAAAAATGCATGCCAGCGCTGAACAATAGAACCGTGGGTCGCGGGGACGTATGCGGACCATGAAGAAACCGGAACGAGGTCACTCGCTCCGGTTTCTTTTGTTTAAACGCCTTACCGTTTAGGGTGATTAGCGCTCTTCTTCTTCATCTTCGGCTTCATCTAAGCGAAACAAACGCGGGTCGACACGGACATTGGTTTTGACATCGGTCAAATCCACGACGGTTGTTTGGAAATTGCCATCGGTCGCCAACCATCCAAGAAGATCGAACGACGCTTTGTCGAACACCATGGTCAAGGTGCCTTCTAGCTCGCCCCGCGCATCCTGAGCGCGAATGCCAAATCGATCTTCATTTTGTAAGACGCTCAAGACATCGACATCTTCGCCGACTCGCAGGTCGGTCGAAAGAATAAGTCCTAGAGGGGTTGCGCCAATCGGCACACGATCCACCGTCTCTAACTCGCTGTCTTCCATCGCCACGGTAATGCCGTCAGAGACGATCAGGACGGGGGTTGGATCATCATAATCAAATCGCATCCGTCCAGGACGGTTGAGAGCGAATGTGCCCGTCACAATGGATCCATCCGGGTTGGTTTGGACAAAATTTCCTGTCGCTGTTTTCGCCGCCGCCAGCGCGGCACTCGCGCCATCCAATAGCGGCGTCCATTCCGTTTCTGGTATCTCGCCAGATTGGGGTTGAGCAGGCGGTTCTGGCTGTGAGGTTGGCGCCGTGTCAGCCCGGGTATTGTCAGCAGGCGCAGGGCCCACCTCTTGCGGCGTCGCATCAATTAAGATTGGGGTCTCGACCGGGACAGCATCTTGCGTCGCTTCAATCACCACCTCGTCGAAATCACCTTCAATAAGATCAGGCTCAGTCGGCGCGACGTCTGCGATCTGGGGCGTCGTTTCATTATCGGTTTCGATCGAATCGCTGCTCGGCGCTTCGGTCGCAGCTTGCGGTTGCTCTAGAGCCACTTGCAATCCAAGTTGCACCTGCGGGCCAACCGCCATGACCAGTGCGAATGTAGATATTGCCGCCATTAACATCGGGACACTCCTGTTTCGGAGCTTCACATAACCCTTGTGGCGCAACAAAAACAGGGCTGAATCAAGGCAATTACGCCCGGTTTCGTTGCTCGGTATTCAGTTGCGCTCTGTTCAGATTCAGCTGACTAAAACGACGATCGTTCCTGTGGATATCCACAGGAAATTGGAAAAGGATAGTGCCCTGACACTTATGTCAAAAATACTTCGCCGAGTCCTGAAATAGTCAGGCTCTCAATCGGATTGCTTTTAATTCACTTGGCGAATGCATCATCTGGTGGCGATTTGGCCACGTAACTGGGGAGCTTTGTAATGAAGTCCACTCTAATTGTAAGTGCATTGGCAGCCGCGACATTGATCGCTGGATGCCAAAACGTATCGAACCGTACGCTCGGAACCACAGCCGGCGGCGCAATTCTAGGCGCAGGCGTCGGCGCAATGGCTGGCGGCGACGATAAACGGAATGCCGCCATCGGCGCGGTTGTTGGCGGCCTCGCCGGCGCCGCGATCGGCGTCTATATGGATAAACAGGAAGAAGAGCTGCGTCGGCAAACCGAAGGCACTGGCATCGAAGTGCAGCGGGTCGGAGATCAAATTGCTCTGACGATGCCGTCTGGGATCACCTTCGACGTCAATAGCGCCGCGATTAAAGGTGACTTTTACGGGCCGCTGGATGAAGTCAGCACCACTTTGATTGAATATCCGAAAACCGCTGTCGATGTGGTCGGACATGCCAGCTCGGATGGCGACGATGCTTATAATCAAGCGCTTTCAGAGCGGCGTGCAAACTCTGTGCAATCCTATTTGGTAAATAGCGGCGTTCAATCTGTCCGCCTCAGCGCGTTTGGTTTGGGCGAAACCCAACCGATCGCAGACAATGCAACTCAGGCCGGCCGGGCTGCAAACAGACGCGTCGAGATTCTTCTCACGCCGATTGTCGAAGACGGCGCCTGATCAAAAAAGGCCGGAGCGTTGTGCTCCGGCCTTTCTTTTTGTCTCTGCGTGTCTGCTGTTCTTTATGCCGCAGCTTTTTGCTTCACACCACCAGGCGGGAAGCGCGAGTAGAAGGTCTCGCCATTCGCCGCCATATCGCGGAGAAGCTGGGGTACCTTAAATCGGTCGCCATATTTTTCAGCCAGCGCATCGGCTTCCGCTACAAATTCAGGAATGCCCCAGATCAAGTCCATGTAAGAGGCGCAGCCGCCTGTGTAAGGCGCGAATCCCCAGGCCAGGATTGAGCCGATATCTGCATCCCGCGCATCCGTGATGACGCCTTCTTCAAAGCAGCGGGCCACTTCAACAGCCTGGCGCACCAAGAAGCGGTTGGTTAGGTGCTTTTTGAGCTCTGGCGGGCATTCATCGACTGTGACATCGATACGGCTATTGAGATCCGGCCAGAGGCGCGCCGGCTTGCCCTTCTCGTTATAGTCGTAAAAGCCTTTGCCAGCCTTGCGTCCGACGCGGCCTTGATCTTCGACCAGCCAAGCCATCATTTGACCAAGCTCATTTGAGTCATAATCAATCCCAGCCGCTTGGGCCATTTGACGACCGACTTTCAACGCGGTGTCGAGGCCAACTGAGTCGGACACTTCGAGCGCGCCCATGGGCATGCCGGACTGACGGCCAACATTTTCGATGATCGCAGGCTTGATGCCTTCGGCCAGCATCGCCATGCCTTCTTGCGTATAAGTGCCGAAGCAACGTGAGGTGTAGAAGCCGCGGCTATCATTGACGACAATCGGAGTCTTGCGGATCGCCAGAACGTAATCGATCGATTTTGCGAGTGTCTGTTCGCTGGTCTTTT
>JBCBYJ010000108.1:0-6449 GCA_039815905.1 Pseudomonadota bacterium
GTCGAGCAATGGCACAGACAAGACAACCAGGACGCCGCCAATCGCACCGATCGCAACCGCCATGCCCATGCTTGGCGCCAGTGGCTCCGCTGTGATTGAGACCAAGCCACCAATCGCGCCATTAAAGGCCATGGTTGGGTCGACTTTACCTTTGTAGAGGATCCCCGTCAGGATCATTGCGGCAAGGACACCGCCGACCGCGGCCATATTCGTATTGGCGAAGATTTTCGCGACGGCATTGATGTCATCAAATGTGCCCGCAGCCAATTGAGACGCGCCGTTAAAGCCGAACCAACCGAACCAAAGGATAAATGTACCGAGCGCCGCTAGGGGAATGTTTGACCCTGGCATCGGGTTCACTTTCTCGCCGAAATATTTGCCGGCACGGGGTCCGATAATGATCGCCCCGACCAGAGCAGCCCAGCCGCCGGTTGAGTGCACCAAAGTCGATCCCGCAAAGTCAGAGAAGGCCCATTCGCTATCGAGATAGCCGCCGCCCCATTCCCAGCTGACAACAGTTGGGTAAATGAATGCGGTCAAGAAAACGACGAAGAGCAAGAAGGACCAGAGCTTCACACGCTCGGCCACAGTCCCCGAAACGATTGAGGCGGCGGTTGCCACGAAGACCATCTGGAAGAACCAGTCTGAACTTGCGGCATAACCGGTGTCGAGCGATTCTTCGCCCGACCATGGGATCGCCCCTGGGATCCCGATAATGCCGTTCAAAGCTGTCGAGGCCGGGTAGGCAATATTATAGCCAACCAGCCAGAACATCAGACCCGCAACAGAGAAAAGCGAGACGTTCTTAAGAGACTGCATGGAGGCGTTTTTCGACCGCACCAAGCCAGACTCAAGGCAGAGGAAGCCCGCCGCCATGAACATAACAATCAAGCCACCAATCAAAAATAGGTAGCTGCTATCGACATACGCACTCACGGCGCTTGCGTCTTGGGCGTGCGCACTAAGTGCGGCTAGCCCGGCAATCGGAAGCATCATTGCCCCCCGCATTGCAGTTTTCTTCCATAAACTCATTGCCCGTTTTTCTCCCGCAGCTCTGATTAATCCACTCGCGCAAACAAACGATCTGCCCTGTCTTCTGCCAGAAAATAGAAGAGGAGCCACTGCTGCTCGGTTGGTGGTGATCAAAAATGAGGCACCCTGCGACCCAAACGCCCGTTTGTCTGTCAGGCATGGACCTGACCGCGCCGGTCTCATATTTAGTCCGGATGAGCGTTCCGCATTTTGATGTCGCCCTCATTGGGGCCGGGCCAACGGGCGCCAGTCTGGCCCTGGGATTGGCACAATTAGAGCTTGATATTGCCCTCGTCGACACCCGGGATCCGCGGGTCGAGCCACGTGAAGACAATAGAAATTTTGCAATTGTTACAGGAAGTTGGCGCCTTTTAAAGACACTCGGGGTGACCGAGACCTTAACAGAGACCAGCCAGCCATTGCTCGGCCTTGAAGCTGTGGATGGGGGCACGCATGTGTTTGGACGGCCGTCCGTCTTGTTTGCCGCCGAAGACTTGGACAGCGCCGATCCTGATGAACCTTTGGGCCATATGGTGCGCGCCGAACCGTTACAGGCGGCATTAGATGCCGCGATCCTTGCCCATCCTCGCATCACCGTCTTCGCCCCGGATCGGTTCCAATCGCTGGCGCCGTCTTCAGGTCAGGCCGCGATCCAATTGGACAGCGGGACTGAAATCGAAACCAAGCTTCTGGTGGGCGCAGACGGTATGGCATCGCCCGTGCGGGAGGCCATTGGCGTCAAAACGGAAGGGCGCGATTATCAGAAGTCAGTGTTTACCGCGAATGTCGCCCTCAGTCAGCCACATCATGGGATTGCACGGCAATTATTTATGCCCGAAGGCCCATTCGCGACGCTGCCTTTAAAAGGCGATCGAGCGAACCTCGCTTGGTATATGAATCGCGGCGCGGCTGAAACGCTCGCTGCGATGCCAAGCGCCGACGCGGAAGCAGAATTAAATGCCCGCTTTGCCACTTTTGCGGGCGAGATGCGGATTGAAGGCCAAGCTGGTTCCTATCCGCTGATCCTGCAATTGGCGCATGAGATTACTGGCCCGCGGACCGCGCTGATCGGCGACGCCGCCCGGCGCGTCAATCCATTGGCCGGGCAGGGGCTCAATCAAGGTTTTCGCGATGTTGCGGCCCTGATTGAGATCGCAGAAGACACGTTGCGCCTTGGCGGCGAGATCGGATCGCCGCAAATGCTTGAGGCTTATAGCCAGGCCCGCCGGTTCGATGGCGCGGGCACAGCGCTGGCGCTTGATGCCATTGATCGACTTTTCTCAAATGATGCCGCTTGGACAAAGCCTGTGCGCTCGCTCGGCTTGATTGCGGCCTCGAAACTGTCGCCTTTGCGGCGGTTTTTAGCAAAAAAAGCTAGCGCGACAGAAGACGGCGTAGCGGGTCCGATGGCGGACTGGTAGGGCGCTCTAACCAAAGCGCGCCGGAATTGTACAAATATAAGAACGCGTCCGTGGACTCTTTCGCGGCTTGCCCAGCCAGTTCGCCAGCTAGGCGTTTATTGGCAATGCGCTGCATGATGGCGATCCCGACAATTGGGATGCAGGTCCACCAAGCGACCAGGAAGGTCGATACGACACCGGCAATCAGCAACACGTCTGAAACCAGATCGAGCAACCAAATTCGATTGGCATAGTGAGAGCCCAGACGTTTCAGAACATCCAGGCGCCCATGTAAATATTCAGCATCCAGCGCCCAGGTCTGGTCCGGCGTCGCAGGGACGCGAACCTTCATAGGGGCATTTTCCCCTCGGGGATTCTGATAAGCATGTGCAGGCATTATACGCTCCGGGGCTCTAAACCGGTAAATGCACCCTAGCGCGCAGGACTTAACGAAACCTCTCGGAACCGTTCATGAACGCGCTTTAATGGAAAGCGCATGCAGACCGGTCTCAAATTCCGGTTTCAATTCGGCCATAATTGCGCGTTGTACGGCGACCCGCGACAGGCCGGCAAAAGCCGGACTTGAAATGATCACTGTATAATGGGTTTCGCCCTCGGGGCTGGCGCCGGCATGGCCGGCATGTTTATGACTGTCATCAACCACATCCAACGCGTCAGGTGCGAAGGCTTTGGTCAAACTGTCACGAATTCTGTCTGATCTGGTCATTAGTTCTGGTCTCTTTAACCCGAAGCACCTATGTTGCCTCGCTGATGGATGACGCATACAAATATCGCCCCAAGTTCACCGATATAAGGGTGAAGCCGCCCGCCGACGAGAAGTCGCGTGAAAAAGCTCAGGAATCGCGGATCTGCGAGGCGCCGAGCTGTGACCTTGCAGGTGAGTATCCGGCCCCGAAACAATTCGGCGACGGCAAACATTATTTCTGCCAACGCCACGCGGCCGAATATAATCGCAGCTTCAATTTCTTCGATACGATGAATGAAGAGCAGCTCAAAGCGTTCAATGAAAATGCGCGCTATGGGTTCAAGCAAACTTGGAAATTTGGCGCCGGGCCGATGGCAGGCGACAAGTCGAATAAGTCCCATGATCCGCGGACCTGGAAGGGGTCGGAGTTTTTCCAAGACGCAGCAGACGCTCGCGAAGCTAGGCGCGCCAGTCGCAGCGCCACGGGGGTCGCGAAACGGGCACTCGAAGAGCTCGATTTGGATGCTGATGCGAAACCTACAGATATCCGCGCGCGCTATGCCGAATATGTCCGCCGTTTCCATCCGGATTCGAACAGTGGCGACCGCTCGTCTGAAGAAAAACTGGCCCGTGTCATCCGAGCTGGCAAAACGCTGAAAGCCGCCGGTTTAATGAAGGACTGACTCGATTTCTTGCTGAAATAGGGAAATCGACCCATTTTACCGGGGATGAAGACTGCGCCAACGCTCTCATATGCCCCATATTTTGACCATCCGCTTAAGCGGAGCATGGTCAGAACGATTGAGCGTCTGTCAGGCCAACCCTATCTGCAACGCCTCTATGATACCTATCGTGCTGACTTAGCGCATGAACCGTTTTTCGCTGCGGCGGTCAAATTGCTGGATCTCGATGTCGAGTTCAGCACCAGTCGCTTGGCGCAAATTCCCGCCACGGGTCCGCTGGTAATTGTCGCCAATCATCCCTTTGGCGTGCTTGATGGCTTGCTCATCTCCTGGCTCGTATCGCTGCGCCGAACGGACTTTAAAGTGCTCACCAATGCCATTCTGGACGGCGCCCCAGAAGCGCGCGATTGGTTGCTACCGATTGATTTTGCGACCACCAAAGAGGCGCAAGCGACAAACATCGCCACCCGTGCCGAGAGCTTAGAGCGCCTTAAAAATGGTGAATGTATTATTGTGTTTCCGGCGGGCGGGGTCTCAACTTCGCCGACCCCATTTAGCAAGACCGCTGTCGATGACACTTGGAAACCGTTTACCGCGAAAATCATCACGCGCAGCGATGCAAACGTCACGCCGATCTTTTTCGAAGGCCAAAATTCCCGCCTGTTTCAATGGGCGAGCCATGTCTCAATCGAGTTGCGCCTGGCGCTGATCTTCAGAGAAGTGAAGCGCCGAATTGGCACCGCGATCCCGGTGCATATTGGCGAAACGCTCGGCCCAGACGCGATCGCGAGTGCCGGAAAACGCCATGAGCTTATGAATTTCTTGCGCAATCAGACCTATCAAATGGCCCCGCTTGACCAGCATGCTTCAATTGCCCGCGCGCAGGCCCGATTTGAGGCTGCAAAACCGGCCATCTTCAACTGATCCGGTCGTCGACCGATCTAAGGAATGTAGACGGTGTAGACCACATCAGCGGCAACATCGAATGTGCCATCGCTGAGATCGATATTGCCGGTATTCCAGCGATAATCGAGATCGAACCGTACGGATTGATCCGCAATCGTTCCAGGCGTCAGGGCGGTGCGACGATTGCCTCGAAAGATATCGCGGCCCCCGGTCAGCGTTGAGAGGCGTCGATAGCCACCCCACTGCACACCGGACTGTCCGGTATTGCCAGAATGCGGGAGCTGAGCCGCGCCGCCAAAGGCGAGGCCGTCATCATTGCCAGACTGCGTCATGCGCAGACGTAGACGGATCAAGTTGAGATCGGTTGGATCGCCCGCTGATGCGGCGACCACATCAATATTGAACGCTTTATTGGTAGCGACATAGAAACTGCTCAAAATATCGCTGCGAATGGTCCGAACATCGGTGTTCGCATTCAGCGCGAACGGGTTCAGGGTATCCGTTGCAGAGGTAAACCGGTCGCCTTGGCGGGTGGTTTGGTTGCCGCTGCCGGGAATATTCTGGATCCGCAAAGTCGCGCCGGTGCCATCTGCAAATGTTTCATCCAAAGCCTCCAGCGTCCCGGTTACGACGGTGTGGACATCGCCGCTGATCAAATCAAGATCGGCCGCGCCATTATCTAAAATAAAATCAGAGACAATTGGCGTGGCTTGACCCTGATCAGCGGCCCAAACAATGGCGATGCCGTCGACATTGAAATGCGGGCGGTCAATGGTGTCGCCGACTGAAACAGGCGACAGGCTCAAGCCCGCGCCGACGATAAGTGCGCTGGTCCGGATCACGGCCCGCCAGTCATATTGAATATTCCCCATCATTTCGACAGATCTAACAGAGCACTGTTCGGATACGGATAATCCGATCGGTTGAATTTAATCGAAATATCTCGCCTTTCTGTCCAGTCGAGGCCTTGCTTTTTTGGGCCAAACGCCGTCATTGGCGCGGGTCCTAATTCAGGGAGTTTCAGGCCATGTCAGGTGTTGTAGTCGTCGGCGCTCAATGGGGCGATGAAGGCAAAGGCAAGATTGTCGATTGGCTATCGCATCGCGCCGATGTGGTGGCGCGCTTTCAAGGCGGGCATAATGCCGGGCACACGCTGGTCATTGATGGCACCACATATAAGTTGAACTTACTACCCTCAGGGGTGGTGCGCGGCGGTAAGCTATCCGTGATTGGCAATGGCGTGGTCGTCGATCCTTGGCAATTATTGTCCGAGCTCGACAATATGCAGCAGGCGGGAATCACGCTGACGCCGGATGATTTGCTTTTGGCCGAAACCGCCTGCCTGATCCTGCCTTGGCACCAAGACCTTGATGAAGCGCGCGAAGGCGCGGCCAGCGCCAAGGCCAAAATTGGCACCACCAAGCGCGGCATTGGCCCAGCCTATGAAGACAAAGTCGGGCGCCGCGCGATCCGGGTCGCCGATCTCGCGGATGAAGCTGCGCTTGACCAAAAGCTCGACCGACTGATTGCGCATCATGGCCCGCTACGGACCGGCTTAGGGCTCGCGGCGCCAGATGCTGCTGCGTTGAAAACTGAGCTTCTAAGGATTGCGCCAAAAATCCTTTCCTTTGCCGGTCCGGCTTGGAAAGTGCTCGGCGAAAGCCAGAAACTTGGCCGCCGCATTCTGTTCGAAGGGGCCCAAGGGGTCATGCTCGATGTCGA
>JBCBYJ010000109.1:0-6332 GCA_039815905.1 Pseudomonadota bacterium
GCAATGGCCGCCACTTCGCCACCCGCCAGGACATAGTCGCCGAGCGAAACCTCGATCATGTTGCGCGCCTCAATGACCCGCTGATCCAGCCCTTCAAAGCGGCCGCAGAAAAAGACCAAGCCTGGTCCCCGCGCCCAAGACCCAGCTAGGTCTTGCGTGAAAGGGACCCCTCGCGGGCTGGGATAAATGATCGGACGCTCAGGGCCGGGAACATGATCGAGCGCCGCCGCCGCCACATCAGGGCGCAGGACCAGGCCCGCGCCTCCCCCTGCGGGCTTCTCATCCACTTGTCGATGCTTGCCGAGGCCAAATGCGCGCAGATCCACCGTTTCGAGCGCCCATAGGCCGTCGCGCTGAGCGCGGCTCAAGATCGACACGCCCAACGGCCCGGGAAAAGCGTCAGGGTAGAGCGTAATGATTGAGGCTTTGAAGGTCATGACGGGCCGATAGACAGCGCCAAGAGGCGCGAGATAGAGGCGCGCGACAATCCCGATTGCGCGTGCAAGTCGGTGATCGCCGCGTCGATCTGTTTGAGTGCCGTTTTGCTGGTCGCGCTTGGCTTTTCGAGGACGCCCTCTCTGACCAAAGCCGCGCAGACATCCTTTGACGCGATCCAAGCATCATAGCCTGAAAACCGGAGAAAATATTGCGCCGTCGCACCGCCCAAACGCGCACCATGTTTGCCGAGATGTGCAAGCAACCCCGCTTGGTCTGCCTCAGGCCATCCGGCGAGGAAGGCGCCAAAACTGCCATAGTCTTTGGCGGTCGCGACGATCAATCGCGCATTCTCTATTGTCGCGGTGATTTTTTGACCATTCCGGACAATGCGAGTGTCTGATAACAGCCTGTCGATATCCTGGTCGGCATAGAATGCCACGCGTTGAGGCTTGAAACCGTCAAACGCGGCTTCGAAGCCAGGCCACTTATTGCGAATGACTTTCCAGCTGAACCCAGCGCTGAAGACGGCCTTTGCCATTTCAGCCAGATAGCGATCATCGGGCAGGTCGTTGGGATCTGACACGCCATGCTCATTCTCGGCTGAGGCTAAGACTTGATCCTGCGTGCCATGATGGTTTGCCGCGAGCGCGAGAATCTCATCGAAGCTACGCATCCGCGGCGTCCTGCTCCTCGCGCACGGGCATGACTTTCAGTCCGGTAATCTGGTTTCGGTTCTTGCGAACGATGTCAAAACGATAGCCATAAAACGCAAAGCGTTGCCCAGGCTCTGGAATGGTCTGCGCCTCATGGATCACGAGGCCAGCAATCGTCACCGCTTCCTCATCGGGAAGCTCCCAGCTCATAGCGCGGTTCAGGTCGCGAATGGTTACACCGCCTTCGACATAAACAGATCCATCCGATTGCGGCTGAACCCCGCGCACCACGACGTCATACTCATCGCGAATATCGCCAACAATTTCTTCAAGAATGTCTTCCAGCGTGACCAGACCCTGCAGCGCGCCATATTCGTCCACAACGAGGGCGAAATGGCTCCGCTTTTTCAAGAACAAGTCTAGCTGATCCTCAACCGCTGTGGTCTCAGGAATAAACCAGGGATCGCGGCAGATCTCGAGAATATCAAGCCCTGACGTTTTGCCATTATTGCCGACGATCGCCCGCAAGAGATCTTTGACATGCAAAATTCCGACAATTTCTTCTTGATCGCCGCGAAACAGCGGCAGGCGCGTGTGTGGACTGGCCAAAGCTTGCCGGACAATCGCGTCAGCGCTCTGATCGGCATCAATCATGGTAATGTTTTTGCGATGGATCATGACCTCTTCAACGGTCATGTCCTTAAGATCGAGCGCGCCAACCAAGCGATGACGATTTTTCGCGTCCAGCCCTTCTTCAGAGTGATGCAAATCGATCGTGCCGCGAATATCGTCCTCGGCCGTGACCGCGTCATCGGGCGGTTTGACCCCAATCAGGCGCAACGTTGTGTTCACAATAGCTTGGATGCCGGCGACAATCCAACTGGCAATTGCAACAAACCCTGAAATCGGCCGCGCGACTGAGCGCGCCATATTGTCAGGCCGCGTAATCGCATAGGTTTTTGGAAGCACCTCTGCAAAAACGAGCACCAAGACCGTCATCACAGCGGTCGCGAGCGCGACACCGCTGGGGCCAGGCATGAGACTCACAAACAAGCTGGTCGCCAAGGCCGACGCTAAAATATTGACCAAATTATTGCCGAGCAGGATCGCCCCAATCAAACGCTCACGGTCTGATATCAGTTTGTTGACGAGACCTGCGCGAGCATCGCCGTCCTTCTCCAATTGGTGCATGCGCGCGCGGCTGGCGGCGGTGAGAGCGGTTTCCGATCCGGAGAAGAATCCGGACATACATATGAGCACCAGAATGGTGACAATCGTGCCGATAATCATCAGCTTTTTTGCAGCTCCTCTTGTAGAAAGTCCTGCACATCTGACAGGTCTGCGTTCGGGTAAATAAAGGCTTCACCCAGGCCTTTTGCAAGAATCAGGGGAACTTGTCCGCTGCGGGCTTTTTTGTCTTGCTTCATCGCTTCGACCAAAACACCCGCAACATATGGTCCGCCCGGGAGCTTGAACACGTCCGGCTCTAACCCTGAATCCTTAATCAAAGTGACCGCTTGTTCGACTTGCGCACTTGGCATCAGGCCGAGCCGCGCTGAATATCGCAAAGCGAGCGCCATGCCGGTTCCGACGGCTTCGCCATGCAAGAGCTCTGCGCCATATTGATTGGCGGCCTCTAGCGCGTGACCAAACGTATGTCCCAGATTGAGCAAGGCGCGCACACCGCCTTCGCGCTCATCTTGCGCCACGATCGAGGCCTTGGCCCGGCACGATACAGCAACAGCTTCGGCAATCGCATGTGGCTCGAGCGCGATGACGTTCGCGCCATTCTGGAGCAGCCAGTCGACAAAAGGACGATCATTAATCAGGCCATACTTGATGATCTCGGCATAGCCCGCCCGCCGCTCGCGCACCGGCAGAGTTTGCAGAACATCTGTGTCAGCGAGCACCAGTTTTGGCTGATAAAAGGCCCCGATCAGGTTTTTGCCATGTCTGGCATTCACCGCTGTTTTGCCCCCCACAGAACTGTCCACTTGCGCTAAGAGTGTGGTCGGCACCTGTACGAATTGCATGCCGCGCTTGAGCAAGGACGCAGCGAGACCGGTTAAATCACCAACCACCCCGCCACCAAAGGCCAACAAAACATCATCGCGACCCGCGCCGCGCTGCAATAACCAATCGAGCGTATCGCCCAAAAGCTGCCAGTTCTTCGTGCCCTCACCGGCGGGCAAGACGCGCTCCAAGGCAGCGATGCTGCCGGCATTTAGGCCGCTGACCAAAGCCGGGCCATGCAAACCCCAAACAGTTTCGTCGCTGAGAATGAAAACGCGGGGTTGCTTTAAAATCGGCGACAAGAGAGCACCCACCTGCGCCATTAAACCGTTGCCGATAAGAATGTCATAGCTGCGATCGCCGAGCTCAACGCGAACGGTGTTTGGATCTACGAGCGTTGCGGCGTCCATGATTCCAAAGCCTCTATGATGGCGGTTACGGTTTTTGAATGCGGGCCGTCGACACTTGGCACGGTGATGTCAGCGAGCTCATATATTGGACGGCGCTGTTGAAACAAGTCTGCCAGCACGTCCTTAGCATCCGGCCGGCGCAAGAGTGGACGATGCGAGCGCCGCGATACGCGCTTCCAGAGGGTTTCAAGATCCGCGTTCAGCCAAATAGTCACGGCCCGATCGCGCATCAAGTCACGGGTCTGCTCGCTGAGATATGCGCCGCCGCCTGTTGCCAAGACATGCGCGGGACCATTGAGCAAGCGATCAAGCACCTTTTGCTCGACACGCCGAAACTCCTCTTCGCCATGCAAGGCAAAAATATCTGCGACCGAAAGCCCGGCAGCTTTCTCAATCTCATCATCGCTGTCGACAAAGTTCAAACCTAAACGATTGGCTAAGCGTCGGCCCACGGTCGACTTGCCGGCACCCATCAGCCCCACCAATGCCACTGTACGTCCAGCCCACGCCGCCTCATTTCTGTCGGTTTTCAAGGTACTAGATCGGTTCTCAGCCATGGTCTTTTCGGTTCCGCAAATCCTGTCCTATACAGACGAAGCGGATCCGGCAATCTTCGACCGGCGGGCAAATGTGCGAAAGGCAAGGATCTCATGCGCAAATGGCTCATTATTTTGATCGTAATCATCGTCGCGGTGATTGGCGTCTTGTGGTGGCTCGGCAACTCAATGTCTGACCAAAAGCCACAAGAGGGCGAAACGCGCATGGAGATTGAGCATGTTCTCTAGAGCTGCGTTTGCCGCTCTCCTCGTTATAGCTTTGTCGGTGGCAGGGCCGGTCTCTGCTCAGATCGAAGACGAGAGCATGGACGATCTGAACGCCTGGGGACAGCGTCTCTTGGCCTCAGGTGAGAAAGAGTTTCCGACGAGCCTATGGCGCGGATCCGATGATGAAAAGCTCCTGGCTTTGTTGCAATCTGTGCGGGCCGCGGACTTGTCACCCGCCGAGCGCGCGCTGTTGCGCCGCGCGGTCTTGTCCCCTGCCACCGCGCCAGACGGGGAAAATGCCGAAGCTCTATTGGCCGAACGCGTCCGCTTAATGCTTGAGCTTGGCGAAGCGCGCGCCGCCGCCGCCCTGGCCCCACAATTGAAACAAGACCCGCGCGGCCTGGACGGCGAAACCCTGGCAGTCGATCTGGACTTGGCGAGCGGACGCGAAGCGTCAGCTTGTGCGGCGCTGGCGGGGCCCATCAAAGAGGGCACTTATTGGGTGAAGTTGCGGGCCGTGTGCGCGGTTTTGCAGGATAATTTCGCCGGCGCTCAGCTGGCGATTGAAATGGCTGGCGCGCAGGACGTGAATGATGATTGGATGATCGCGGCGATTTTCGCAGCCTCCGGCGACTCGCCAGAACCGCCAAAGGCGCGGTTTGATTCCGGATTAAACATTGCACTGTCGACCAAGGCCGGTTTGGACCCCTCGACGCTCACGCTGGCTGCCGATCGACCAGATCTCGCTGCGGCGATCGCCCGGCGAGAGGATGTTCCGCTGAAATTGCGCGCTCGGTTTGCCGAAATTGCCAGTGCGTTCAACCTGATTAGCGGCGATGAACATCGCGACATCCTGCTCGAAGGGCTCGCAAATCTCGAGCTCGAAGCGGCGAGCCAAATCGAACAGGTGCTGCAAGATCTGAATGACCCACTCATCGACGATGAGACCCGGCTCCTTGGCCTCAATACGGCGCTGCAAAACGCGGCGCGGTCCGATTTATCGACGTTTCGCAGCGTATCGGACTTATTTTTGACGGACCTTCGCGCCCTGCCTCAAAACGCCCTTAGCGCTGAATATGGATTGCAGTTTGCCCGCGCAGCGATGATCGCTGGCGACCGTGAATTGGCGCA
Organism: Pseudomonadota bacterium; assembly: GCA_039815905.1. GTDB lineage: Bacteria > Pseudomonadota > Alphaproteobacteria > Caulobacterales > Hyphomonadaceae > Henriciella. The sequence continues at coordinate 5,410 of JBCBYJ010000109.1, forward strand.
ATCCTGGCTCGCAACGCGCGATATTGAAGGTGTATCGCAGCCAGATCCGTATCAAATCGCCGTCTTAGAGGCGGTTGATATTCTCGCTGGCGGAGAGGCTTCTCTGGCCTCTTTGAGAGCGATTGAAAAACGCCTTGTGGCAACCGCCGAGTCGACGCCGCGCGAAATTCAAACCGTTCGCATTTTAACCTCGTGGACTGGTATTGGGTTGCCGCTGACCCCGGTGGGACGGGACTTTGTCGCGTCAGTCGTTGATCGCGGCGAACGCATTCCGCAAGGCCAAATGACCAGTCTCAAAGCCGCCACCAATGGCGGGGCATTTGGCGAAGCGGTGATGTCCATGCTCAGCATGACGAATGGCGACGCCAAACAGCTCGCGCCCTCAGATTTTGCAACGCTCCTAGATATTCTCATCGATATGGATGCGCCAGAAATCGCAAGCGACTTGGCCATCGAAGCTTCGAACTTTTGGAAAGACCCGGACTAAAGCGCAACCGCCGACCGACCGTCTAGCGCGCGGCCGCGATGGCCTTTTCAGGCGTCAAATCTCCATCATACAGCGCGCGGCCTAGAATCGAACCGGCAATCGCGTGCGGCCCGACACGCGCGCGCAGATCGTGAATGTCTTGCGCGCTGGCGACCCCGCCGCTGGCAATCACTGGGATCGTAACGGCGTCCGCGATCTCACCGGTAAACGCGACATTGACGCCGGTCTTCATGCCATCGCGGGAAATGTCAGTGACAATCAGCGCCGCGACTCCGCAGCCTTCAAAGGCTTTCGCAAGCTCGACCGCCTTCATGTCTGACGTCTCGGCCCAACCCTCAACCGCCACTTGGCCCGCTTTGTGAAATCCGTCGCCAAGGCCTTGCCCGGTCAAGTCGTTGTCGGGATTGATGCCAAAGCGGGCCAAGTGGCGGTTGAG
>JBCBYJ010000010.1:0-17656 GCA_039815905.1 Pseudomonadota bacterium
GATCAGAGCCCGCTGAGAGCGTTCGATCAGGCCCAAATCCTCAAGCGTTTTCAAACATTTCGAAATGCTGATCCGGGTCACCGCCAAGATTTCTGCGATCTCGGACTGAGTCAGCTCGATCGCGCCATCCTCATAGGCCATGGTCAAGAGCCGCTTGGCGAGGCGCAGAATGAGCGGATCTTCTCGCTCTTCCCGCAGAAAGTCGAGCGCAACGAGAAACCGAACCGATAGGTCCTTAAACAAATACTCCGCGAAGGTGACATCGCGCGCGATCAAATCATACACAGTGTCTCGGTCGAGCAAGACGACGCGTGTGGCATTGACTTGCGCGGCAATCTGAAACGGGTTTGCGATCCCGAGATGCATGCCAGCATGATGCAAAACATGTCCGCGCTCGCGATAAATGGCGGTTGGTTTGAACGCACCCTCGCGCAAATAGAGCAGCGTTGTAATCCCGCTCAGCATCAGCAATAAATGCTCACTCGTCTGCTGGGCTTCTAAAACAATGTCACCGGCGTCCGCTTCAAAGAATTCGCCCCGGCGTTCGATCAACTGCCAAATCGAAGGCGACAATCGTTTAAGCTTGTCTTCCGGTCTGGGCACGGTCTCCCTAAGCAAAGGCCCCCTCCTTCGACATCATGCGGATTTCGCGGACTTTAAAATATGGGCGTCTGAGAGCGCGCCCTCTAGACGGCGTTGGATGACCTGATCGTGCGGCCCCTCTATTTGATTCAGAAACATCGTCGATAGACTTTCGGCGCCCCGCAAATGGACAAGCGCATACTATTTTACGTTGAATATTAACCATTGGTAAAGAGGCCGCGCCAATGGGTTTAAGATCAGACCCCCAAAACCAAGATGACCCTCTGAAAAGATGGAGTTTTTTTGATCAGCTGACGGTCTGGCAATCCTGCCAAGCGCTGTGTTTGAACGCGTATTCGAAAAACCCGACCCCGAGCGGCGGAAGATAGACCCCGGATGTATCGGTTTCGGTTTCGGCAAAACAATACATAGCCGTCTCAGACCGATTGGTCAGGCTGACTTTGGCGACGACCTGCTCGGCTTTGCATTCAAAATTCTGAACCACCATGACGCCATTCTTCATGCCCCGCGATTCGCGCGGAAATCCCAGCGTTTGGGTCAAAGAGTCTCGGCAGGATTTGGCCTGCACGGCGTCCATGAAAGGCGTCGCTTGGATATGGCCATAAGATCCGACGCGGATCGCATCATCGCCGAATTCTGCTGCGCTTTGGCAGCCAGTGAGCGCGATCAGGCCCGTCATGATTGCGAGCCCGCCATCTCTTAAGGCATAGACTGTTTTCGTCATATCGGCCCCCATTTTCGGCCTGTTGCCGCCTTAGGAGCTGCGGCGCAAAGTGTCGCCGCAGCTCGCATGGTGCGTCGTGAGTGCGTAAGTCCATTATCAGGCCGCGCGCGGTGCGGTTCGCGAGGCCCAAACGAGAACTCACATGTCCGGTCTTCAGGCTATTCCGTTAACAAAAAACTACCTTAAGTAGAATTCAAAGACTCGCCCTGGGCGCGCGTGAGAATCGCGCGAAAAGAGCGCTGGTCGTCCCTTCCTTTTTGGCGGTTTTCGCTTTGAGCCTGTCTGATCCTGCCCCATTCGATTTTACCGCCAAGCTCAAAGATGGCGAAGAGATCCTGTGGACAGGCCGCGGCAGTGGGCAAAATATGGCAAGCAAGCTGATCTTCCCCATGGTCGCCGTGGCAGGTCTTGGTGGCTTTTTACTTTTGGGGTTTCCGCTCAGTGGCTTCCAAACCGATATGGCTTGGGTGGCGCTGTTTGGGCTCGCCATTTCAGGCCTCGTGATTTGGTTTTTCCGCGCCCGTATGCTGGCCCCGCCGAGCGAAGACTATGCCATCACCACGCACCGCGTGCTGATCGTCTCTGGTCCGATTGGGCGCATCTGCCGGTCCTATTTGCCAAGCCAAAACAAGCGCACAGATCGGCGCGCCATGATGTTTTATGCGATCAAACACATTGCCAAACGCCGGACGATTATGTTCGTGCCGACGCGCGCCAGATCCATGCCGCAAGGGTTTGATCCGGTCTTTGTCGGCATTGAAAACGCGCTCGCCGTGGCCGAACTCGCCGCCGAGACGTTCCAGCTGAAGCTCATCAAACGCTAAGACTTTCTTTCCAAAGCCTGTGAAATTTCAACCTTATGTTGAGTAAATCACGAAATGGTGCGGCGATCAGACTGGCGCTCAGACTGGCGCTCAGATTGGAGCAAAGCATGACCCAAGCATATGATTTGATCGTTATTGGCAGCGGACCCGCCGGACGGCGGGGCGCTGTACAAGCAGCGAAACTCGATAAAAAAGTCCTGGTCGTGGAAAAATCCATGCGGGTTGGCGGGGTGTCCGTGCATACCGGCACAATCCCAAGCAAAACACTGCGAGAGACGGTGTTAAACTTGTCCGGCTGGCGCGAGCGCGGCTTTTATGGCCGCACCTATAAAGTCAAAGCCGATATTACAGCGGATGATTTGCGCCATCGCTTGTCGCAAACCCTCGATCATGAAGTTGACGTGCTGGAACATCAATTCGCCCGCAATATGGTGACCAAGATCAATGGCCATGCCCGATTTGTCGGACCGAACGCGGTCGAGATCACGCGCCCAGATGGCCGCATTCAAAGCGCGACCTTTGATCAGGCTTTGATCAGCGTCGGAACGCAGCCCTACCGCCCGACCTATATCCCATTCAATGGCGAGAGCGTGATTGATAGCGATGAAGTTTTGGCGATTAAAAACCTGCCGCGATCGCTTACGGTAATTGGCGCCGGTGTGATCGGCATTGAATATGCGACGATTTTCAGCGCGCTCGACATCGCAGTCACGGTGATTGAACCACGCTCCTCGATTCTCAGCTTCATTGATGATGAGCTGATCGCTGAATTTACCCATGATTTGCGAGATCGCGGCATCAAATTGCGCCTCGGCTGCAAAGCCCAGAACGTGCATACCCATGACGGCCATTGCATTGTCGATTTGAGTGATGGACGCAAAGTCAAATCCGATATGGTCCTGTATGCCGCCGGGCGGGTCGGCGCGTCGTCCGATCTTGGCCTCGATGCGATTGGTCTGACCGCTGATTCGCGCGGGCGATTGGCAGTCGATCCGGTGACCTTTCAGACCGATGTGGCGAATGTCTATGCCGCTGGCGATGTGATTGGCTTTCCGAGTCTCGCCTCAACCTCGATGACGCAAGGCCGGATCGCGGTCTGTCATGCATTTCAAGTCCCCGACCCGGCCAAGCCCGAGCATTTTCCATATGGGATCTATGCGGTGCCAGAGATTTCGACCGTCGGGCTGACCGAACGAGAGCTGCAAGAACAAGCCATCCCTTATGAGTGTGGAATTGCCCGGTTTCGAGAGACCTCCCGTGGCCACATTATGGGGCTGCAAAGTGGCATGTTGAAAATGTTGTTTCACTTAGAAACGCGCAAATTGCTGGGGGTGCACATTGTTGGCGAAGGTGCGACGGAGCTTATCCATATCGGCCAAGCTGTCTTGGTGCATAACGGCGAATTGGCCTATTTCCTCGACAATGTGTTCAATTTCCCGACGCTCGCCGAAGCCTATAAAATCGCCGCGCTCGATGCTTGGAACCGATTGTCTCTACACCCGCAGCATACCGAACGCGCCGCCAGCACACCGCTCGCCGTCGTGAATGGATAAAGGAGCCTGATCATGGACCGAAACACGCTGACCATTGTCGCGATTCTCGCCTTGTCTGTGTCGAACCTATTTGTCGGAATCACCACACAGAATGCCTTGCTCATCATTGCAAGCTCGGTGATTTCAGCGGCTTTGGCAGGGCTGTATTTTGTGCGCAGCGAGCTGCCATCGACCGCGCAAGATGCTGCGGCGCGTAAGTCTCAAACAGGGCGCGCCAAAACCCTGCCGCGCGCGCGCCCCTTCCCGCTCTGGACATTTGGCTTGGTCTTGTTCTTGGTTCTGCCTGCCCTTTTGGTTTTTTTACAAACCTATTCAGGCTAGCGACCCCGGTCGCAAGAAAGGCATTTGTCTTCTGCAGAAATTGATATAGAGTTCGGTAAGTTACACACAAACATCGTCGGCGGGCGTTATGAGCAAACCCAAACTATCTGAGGACGACCTGATCTATGTCGCAGATATGTTGCGCGCCGTCGCTTGGGTCCGCGACGATCTTTCACCTGCCTCTCCGGAAGCCCTGCATGAACTGGAAGAGTGCCTGGGCGCGGCGGAATCGGCTTTAAGACGGGTCGCAGCGGAAATGGCGATGGCCTTGCCGGCCGGGCGCAAATCAAACTGAATCCTTCGCCTCAGAGGCGTCATCAAAAACGTCTTGTCCTGGAAGGTCTTCGAAGAACCAACTTAAGGGCTTTTCGACGACGCGCGAAATCCGCGCCAAGGCGAGCGAGGGCACGCGCTGCTTGCCTGTTTCCATCGCCGCAATGTCGGCCGTTTGATAGTGGATCCGCTCGGCCAGATCATCGATACTGAGGTCCGCATCGCGGCGCGCCATCGATATTCTGTGTCCAAGATGCTGATCAATCGCAGAAGCTGACATTATCTCTTCCCCCCCTTGGGCGCGACGTGTGGCGCATTGGCTGCATCTGTTGCCCTGCAATACAATGACGCGCGGAAACCAAACCGAATCCCACCAAACTGGCAAGCCTAAAGATTATTAATGTGATCGCGAATTGGGGTGACTGCCGCCGATTGATGGCTTTGACCCTCTCGACCAGAGCCTCTACTTTAGATTGAATTTACTTTTCTGACCATACTGTTTGTCAGGAGGGATTGGCATGTCAAATAGCCCGCAGGCCAGCATGGATTTTCGCATTGGTCAGCGCATCCGCCGCGCCCGGATCGACGCGTCGATCACCCAGCAACAGCTCGGTGACCTGCTTGGACGCTCGAGCCAGCAAGTTCACAAATATGAGCAAGGCACCAATCGCGTATCGGCCGGAACCCTCTTCGCGATCGCCAAAGCGCTTGGCCATCCGGTCGATTGGTTTTTCTTGGATGCGCAAACCCTGCCGACCCGTTCGATCCATTAGCGCCGGTCGAAACACGGACCAATTTCGGCTTTACTCGCTGGTCGGAACAATCGCGTTTGGCTCAACCTTCGCCGCATAGCCAGCGATTTGGATAAGCTGGCTCAATTGCTCGAACTGAGCGCGGCTGGCCGCGCCGACCAATTGAATGGTTCGGGTCGGACTGGCCAAAATGAACTCAATCAGCGCGTCGGGAAATCCCTCGCTGAGATCGACAGATTGAAACACCGGTTCATAGCGATCGATCGAAACGCGCAAGCCAGCGGCCCGCGATAAGCGTTTCTGGTGTAAATGCGCGACGGGCCGTTTTGACGTTCTGGCTTGATTGACCAAATCGCCAATGCGACCGGACACGGCTTGTATGCGCTGCGCGTCTTTCGTTGCCGCGAAAGAATTGATCACCAAGATGCTCATATTCTAAGCCGCGACTGTGCGCAGATCGTCACCCCCTCGCTCCTGCGAGGCATCGAGGATACCGGGTGTGTCCCATTCGCCCTCTGGACGAATGACCATGTAGGGGTCCGACGTCATCCGGATGGCCTCGGGGTGCGCGTTGATCGAGATCACCATCTCTTTGTACTCAAAGTCGGAGAAGTAAAAACTCGGGCGATCTTCGATCAGCTCGCAATTCAGCGTTTTTGACCATAATGGCCAAAGCCGAGCCTGGATCTGCGCCGTCATCCGGCGAAAGCCTTTGCGCGCGGCAATTTCACAGGCCGCCGCCAGCAAGACTTTGATGACTCCGCTTGAGCGATGCGCTTCGAGCACACAGACCCGCTCAATCTTTCCAAATCCAGCAAACCAGCGCAGCCGCAAAGTCGCAATCGGTTGGCCTTTATAATGCGCTAAGAGATGCATGGCGCACATATCATTGCCATCAAACTCTTCTTCATAGGGGCAGTCTTGTTCGCCTAAAAAGGTCAACGTGCGCACCGCGACGACTTTTTGATAAGCATCAAAAGAGCGGACCATCTCGATCTCAAACTGATCGATCACCTCTTGCGCAAGTGGTTTCGCCAGGCCGGATTGGCCAATTTTGGTAATCTTCAACATTAGGCTACTTTCTCTTCAGGACGCGTGATCACGGGTTGCATCCAAAGCTTGTCAGCGCCGAAGCCGGCAGGCTTGAAACCGAGGCTGACCATTGAGCGGGCCCCATCCTCGGTCGCGGCGCGGGCAAAGGCGGGAACTTGACCAAACACGTTCACCCGCAGGATCGCCGTCGCCGTCATCACAGCCTTGCGCGCGTCATGCGTGTCGCCCGCATAAGCGCCGACATAGACCCCGGCGCAGGGCGTTCCCAAAGCGGCGAGATGCGCCTGTTCAGGATGACCCGGATTGAAGGCGCCGGTTTGCAGCGCTTTCAGTCCATCAGGCGAGACCGGCACGATCAGAAACGTGCCTTCCAATGGGTCTTTGCCAAACACCCATGACGTCATGCGCGTCACACTATTGATCCACTCAATCGTCGCCGCGCTGGTTAGGTCGGCATTGAGCAGACGTTCCGCCAGTGCCATCATCGGGCCATGTTCTTCAGATGTTGCAATGCGCCAGCCAAATGAGCCCATGCCCGCTAGCATCTCGTCATGATCGACGATAAACGGGTACGTTTCGAGGGGTTTGATCGGCTCTGACATCGCAAGATCTCCTTCTATCTTGCGAGTTGCCACCAATTCCGTAAACGCCGATGCAGACATATTCGAATTAGGGTAGTACAAAAATGAAATACCGTTTGAGTTGAATTGGTGGCTGGGAAACGATGCTTGAGAATCTGGACTGGGACAAATTGAAAGTGTTCACGGTGGTTGCCGAATTGGGCAGCATGAACGCCGCGGCGACGAAGCTGAAAGAAACCGCGCCAACCATCTCGAGAAAGATTGATGAGCTCGAACGCACGCTGAATGCGCGCCTGCTCTATCGCTCGCCACGTGGTGTAAGTCTTACAGAAGCCGGGCGTAAGGCGCTGCGCTATGCGGAGATCATGTCAGACGCCGCGGATGGGTTGCGCAGCGATGTGCTCGACCATGATGTGCCCGCAGAGGGCCCGGTGACCGTGTGTACAGGGGACGGGTTGGCGACCCATTGGATCGCCCCGCATTTGCCAGAATTCCACCTTCAGAATCCGAAAATCGAATTGCGATTGGTCACCACGGATCGTCCGGGCGCGGACTTATTAGATGAGAAATCTGAGATCGCGATCCAGTTTGAGGAGCCGATTCGTCAGGAAATCGTGTCAAAAAAGCTCGGCATACTGCATTATTCCTTTTTTGCCGCGCCGGACTATGTCGAGCAGTTCGGACATCCAACCAGCCTGTTCGATTTGCACAATCACCGCTGCATCATCCATTCTGGCTATGTCAATCAGATGGAACGTTGGGCGCCGAAAGCCAAAGAGTTCCGAGACCTGATCGATTTCTCTCTGGTGACCAATTCCGGCTCAGTGATGATTGAGGTTTGCGCCAATGGCGGCGGGATCGCACTGTTGCCGACCTATGTGCACAGCCTAGGCAAAAACATGGTGCCGCTTAGCTTGCCAGAGATCGCGCCGATCCGCTTCTGGCTGACTTATTCAGAGCGCGTGCGCCGGCTGGCGCGGGCTCAAATCGTGATCGACTGGCTGCGCGGCCTGTTCCACCAAAAATTCTCGCCTTGGTTTCGGCCGAACTTCATCCATCCGCTCACCGTAGATGCAGAAATGCCTGAATTCACGGGCGCCCGCGCGAAAGTTTTGGATGCGCCACAATAATGCCGGTGTGGCCAGGTTTATCGAACAGAGTATTGCAAAAATTATATAAGCCAATCTGTTGCTATAACGCGATTAAATCGTGTCCAACCAATCCTTGGCGTCAGTCATAAAGAGCTCAAAATGATGTCTGGTGACGAAGATTCACCCAATTTGCCGCCAGAATGGCGCAAGAATCTACCTCTGGCTGACGCCCTTAGAGCGCATTATAAAGATGTCCTCAACGAACCCGTTCCTGAAAAATTGAAGGAACTGATCAAAGCGTTGCGGGAAAAAGAGCGCCAAGCGTCCGAAAAAGACGAGTCTGAATAGGCCTCATTCGGGCTTTCGGCGCAGCGCTGTATTTTACTCAACTTTTTTTCATGACATCGGGAACATAATCGGTCTTCGCCGCATAAGTCTCAGTGTAGGGCAACCTGCAAAACTGCGGAGATTTAGAAAGGACCTGATCATGGGGACGGACGGATTGATTGAGCGCGAAATGCCTCAATGGACGAAATCCATGCGGCGGCATGCACATTTCGCCCAATCATTGGAGACCGAAGAATTGGCGGATGCCGAACTTGATGTGCAAGTCGACATCATCAAAGCGCTCAGCGAGAAAGCCGCTGAGAGTCCAATTGATATGTTGCTCAAGCTCAAGCTCTGGGAGAGCTTTATCGCCCCGGATGGCGATCATTCGGACCTTAATATTGAGGCTCAATTGATCCTATCTGTGATCAAAGATCTTGAAGGCTTTGTCGCCAGCGATGGCGGCTCCCTCGCGAACTATGCGCAAGCCTCTTGAAGTCAATTGCGAAGCTGGACCGCGCGCCTTAGCGCGCGCCAGCCAAGCGCAAGACTTCACGAACCGGTCCAAGATTTGAGCTTTGGCGCAAGTCTAAAAGCAAATTCATGCAATCATTGAACTCTGACGTATCGTCTGTATCCGCAGAATTGATGCGGTTTACCACCGGCTCATCAAAGAACCAGCTGATCGGCAATTCAAAGACTTGAGCAATTTCATATAGCGTGCCGGCCGAAACGCGATTCACGCCTTTCTCATATTTCTGAACTTGTTGGAAAGTCAGACCAATCAATTTGCCCAGCTGGTCTTGCGTCAGCTTGGCGTCGCGCCGGGCCTGACGAATTCGTCGGCCAACTTGATGGTCCACGTGGGATGGGGTCTTCGCACTCATTCTCTTTCTATCTCCATGTGACGTACGGCTTATTGTGATTGAATCTGCCGTTATTCGCGTGTTAATAGTATGGCTTGGGTGGTGAAGAGAAAGTAAATGCGCTCAAAGTTGAGACGCTGGGACAATTATAGACTGCGCGCAAATGGTCTCTTTCAACTCCAGCTGGAGGGCTCGCGCTTTCGCCTGCAACCGCTCATTCTGCGCCTCTAAAGCCTCACTACGGGCCTGTAAGTAGCGGCCATATCCGTTCTGGAGACTGAGCCGGGTTAGCGCCGGATCCTTGCGGTCCAAGGCGGCGCGTTCGGCTTGGATATCCGACTGCTTGGTCTCAATCACCCGAATTTGTGCCATGGTTGCGCCGAGCCGTCGGACCAAGTCCTTATGTTTGAGGGTCAGCAGTTTCGGCACGATCTCATTAGGATCAGTCATCGCGGCCTCGCAAATGCTGGGTGACGCGATCGACATATTGGATTGCAGCGGCGACCGCAGCAAAGTGCTCTTGGCGAATCTCATCATCAATTTCGACTAAGCGATAGAGCGATCGCGCGGTTGGCGGATCACGGTAAATGGGCACGCCATTCGCGGTCGCCACTTCGCGGATTTTGGCGGCTAAATGATCGACTCCTTTGGCGACACAGACCGGCGCCGCTTCGCCGCTCGGATCCCATTTGAGCGCCACCGCATAATGCTCTGGATTGACCATGACAACGGTGGCGGTTTCGACATTTTTCAACATGTCACCGCGGGTGATCTCGGTGCCCCGCTCGCGGCGCTGTTGTTTGAGGTGCGGATCGCCTTCACTCTGCTTCATTTCTTTCTTGAGGTCTTCACGCGTCATCCGCAGGCGTTTGCCGTGTAAGTAACGCTGTAGCGGAACATCCATCAAAGCGAGGAGCAATTGAAACACCCCAAAATAGAAGATCAATTTGAGGATTTGATTGAGCGTAAATTGGCCAAGATCATTGCGGCCAATGGCACTGCTGCCATAATATTCGGTGGCAAAATAAAGCATAAAATAAGCCGCGATCAGACCGGCAAAAATCATCTTGGCGGCGTCTTTGAGAAAGTCGAGCAGACCCTTGGTGCCATACTTGTTTTTGATGTTCTCAATCGGATTGATTTTCTTGACATCCGGCTCGATTTTTTTCGTCGAAAAGGCGATGCCTTGTTGCACCACGAGGACCGTCAAAACGCAGGCCGCCAAGACCGCGAAAATCGGCAAAATGGCAAGCATGATATCGACGAGCGTCCGTCGCGTTTCAACGCCTTGATCGACAAACATATCCTTGGCGTACTGATCCGCATGATAGAACAGGCTCGAAAAGCCGGTCATCAGCTGGCCCGACGTGAGCGACACGAAGATGACCGCGGACACCCCGATGCCGATGATGAGGCCAAGCGTATTGGCCTCTCGCGAAACCGGAACATCGCCATCTTGGCGCGCCTGTCGCAGGCGCTCCTCGGTGGCTTCAAATTCCTTTTCGCCGGACTGGTCGTCTTGTTCCGCCATCGCTTTCTAGAGCCACGTGATCAATTGCATGACGCGCTCCTGCCAGACCATAAGCAGCGATGCGATAGACACTGCGAGAAGAAACAGGCCGGCCCCAACCAAGAATGGCGCACCGACAAATGCCACCATCATCTGCGGCATCGCTTTATTGATGAATCCCAAGCAGATATTATAGAGCAAGTTCATTGCGACGAACGGCCAAGAGAGCAGAATTGCAAACGCAAAGCCGGAATAGATACTGTCGAACAAGAACGCTTCGCCGACCCAGGACATGCTGCCAATCGGGACACTGTCATACAGGCCGATCCAGCTGGTGACCACGTATAGGTGAAAATTCATCGAGAACAATAAGGCCGCTCCGGCCATTGCGAGCATGTTCGAGACCACAGTCTGAGCCTCTTCTTCCATTGCCACGCCCAGGAATTGTGACAGGCCAATCGATTGCGCAATCACCGAGCCGGCAATGCTCAACACCCAAATCACGACCCGTAGCCCGACGCCTAAAAACAGGCTGAGCAGGGTTTCGGTTAACAGGACAATGGCGAGATCCACCAGCCGCGTCGGCAATTCATAATCATTGATGCCGAGCCCGGAAATCGCCGCCGATAGGCCGAGCAGGACATAGATCCGGACCTGTGTCGGGATCATCCGCTCGCCAATCCCAGGCATCAGCATGATGACGAAGGAGAGGCGCGCCAGCGTCAGCATGAACTGCCCCACCCAATCGGTCAGGTCGGGTCCGAGCAGATCGATCAGCGGGATCATACAATGCCTACAATTTGCGGCTTGGACCCCGACTTAATTTCCTCATAAGCGAGCACCGCATTGCGAATGCCTTTGCTGGCCAGGACCGTTTGCAAAAAACGCCTGCGCTTGGACGATGTGGCGATCGAGGCGACGACCCCGCGCGCCGCGGTTTCATTCAGCTTTTCCTGAATGCCATTGAGCAATTCGCTGAACAGTTCAGGCGGCAGCGCGATGTCGGTCGCGCCGGCATCGGACTTAATTTCATGCTCGGCAAATTTCTGTTCCCAAGCGGTCGAGAGCTGCACCAAAGGCAGCTTGCCGTCGCCATCTTGAAGCTTGTTCAAGATTTGGAAGGACAGGCGCTGGCGGACCAGCTCAATGATATGCGTCGCCGATGCGCCTTGCGATTTCGCTTCACCAACGGTTTCTAGAATGAGGAAAATATTGCGAATTGAAACGCGCTCTTCTAACAAAGCGCGCAGCACCGATAGGAGCAATTCTGGTTGCACTTTGGTCGGAATATATTCGTCCATGAGCCGCTTATTGCTGGCCGCCCGCTCGCTGTCCGAAACACTGGTCAAGGCATCCAATGTGTCGAGCATGACCATGCGGGTGAAAATGAGAGAGAAATTCGCTTGCACCAATTCCAGCATATGCGTGGCGAGCACTTCGATTGGCTCGATCACGGGGACGCCTGCCGCCACCAATTCTTGTTTCTTCGTCGTTGGCAGCCACCGAGCCGCCGCTTTATAGACCGGTTCCTGCACGCGTTCGCCTTGCAAATGCGGCAGCTGGTCTGCTTCCATCAGGGCGAGCACGGACCCCGGTCGTAACAACCCGGTATCAACCGGAACGCCTTGAATCTTAAGGCGGTAGACATTGCGCGTTAGGGTTGGATTGTCGGTCATCCGAATGGACGGCAGGACGAAGCCATACTCTTCGGCAATATAGCGCCGGATCTTCTCAATCCGCGCTTCAATCCCGCTTTCGCCTTGCAGAACAGTCGCGACCAAGTCTGGCGCGACTTCCAGATGGATTTCGTCTGAATGAATCGAATCGCCAATTTGATCGGGTTTTGCCGCGTCTTCTGCGGCTGGCATATCTGCCGACGCCTCGATCTCTTGTTGCTGTTTTCGCAGATAATAGGCCGCCACCCCGAACCCAATCGCCGCCGCCATGAAGGGCAAGAATGGCAAGCCCGGGACCAGCGCGAAGACGGTCAGCAAGCCAGACACAATCATCAAAGATGTGGCATTGCTGCCAAGCTGCTGGCCTAGCGCCTGATCAATCGCGCCGTCTTCGCGGCCCTTGGACAAAAGCAAAGCGGCAGAGACCGAGACGATCACGGCGGGAATTTGAGAGACCAGGCCGTCGCCAACGGTCAGGACGGAATAATTTGCGGCGGCCTCACCGATGCTCAGCCCGTGCGCCGCGATGCCAAAGCCAATCCCGGCAATCAAGTTCAACGCGGTGATTAGAAGTCCAGCAATCGCGTCGCCTTTGACAAATTTGGAAGCGCCATCGAGGGAGCCGAGAAAGGCCGCTTCTTCTTGCTCTTTTTGGCGCCGCTGTTTGGCTTCTTCATGGCTGATCGCGCCGACTGCGAGATCCGAATCGATGGCGAGCTGTTTGCCGGGCATCGCGTCCAAGGCGAACCGCGCGCCGACTTCTGCCATACGGCCCGCGCCTTTGGTGATGACCATGAAGTTAACGATGATCAACACGCCGAACACCACCAAGCCGACAAAGAGGTTGCCGCCCATGATGAACATGGCGAAGCCCTCAATCACGCCGCCAGCAGCGCTGGTGCCAGTATGCCCTTCTGAAATGATCAGCTTGGTTGAGGAAACATTGAGCGCCAATCGCAAAATCAGAGAGGCCAGCAGCACGCTTGGGAAGGAGGAAAAGTCGAGCGGTTTCTCAATGAAGATCGCGGTCGTAAAAATCAGGATCGCAAATGCAAAAGAAGCGGTCAGGCCAAGGTCGAGGACCCAGGCCGGCACCGGCAAAACCATTACCAGAATCACCAGCATCAAGCCAATTGCGAGCAGCGCAGTTGGCTTGGAAAGATCTAAGAGCTTTGAATCAGCCATGGCCCCGTCAACTCATAATCATCGGAATAATTGTATTGTTGAACAGATCGATGCAGACCCGCGTCATATATCCGATGGTCAGGAAAAAGACGGCGACCACAGCAATAATTTTCGGCACAAAAGTCAGCGTCATCTCTTGCACAGAAGTCAGCGCCTGGACCAGGCCAATGGCAAAGCCGAGCACCAGAGTCACCCCCAAAATCGGCAAGCCCATGAGCACGCCGGTCCATAATGAGGCCCTTAGGACCTCAAAAATTTCTGATTCGCCCATCGTCCCCGGGTCTCCATTTTAGACGTCATATTAAACTGGCATCCGCAGTAATTCTTGATAGGCCTCGACGACTTTGTCGCGGATCGTCACCGCCGTATCGAGGACCATTTCCGCATTCGCCAAGGCTTCCACCATGGCATGCGGGTCGGCGCCTGAGACCGCCGTCTCAATCGCCGCTTTTTCGGCCTCTTGAATGGCTGACTTAAAGTCCGAAACGCCCTTCGCGACGGGGTTCTCATCCGCTGCCGGATTCGCCGCGCCAGTGGCCGGCGTCGACAGTTTTGCCGGATTGATGGAGGCATAAGCGCCAAATCCGAAATTGGTCATTTAGCCCTCCCTAGCGCCGCAAGACATCGAGCAATGAATTGTACATTGTCCGCGCCTGTTGGAATGAATTTAAATTGGCTTCATAGGTCCGGTTGGCTTCGCGCAAGTCGGCCATTTCGGTCACCAAAGAGACATTGGAGAGGGTCACATAGCCCTCACCATCGGCCATTGGATGTTCGGGATTAAACTCCGCCTCGCCGGGTGTTTGATCCAAGACGGTGCGCAAGGTGCCAAAAGAGATTTGATCGCCAAAGCGTGGCTCATTGACCAGCATTTTGCGCTGATAACCTGGCGTGTCCGCGTTTGAGACATTCTCGGCGCTGACTGTAATGCGCTGCGATTGCGTGCTCATGCCCGCCACGGCTTGTTGCATTGAGACCTTAAATGGATTCACGATCTAAGCTCCCTTTATGATCGACGGCCAATGGCCAGTTTCATGAGGTCCAGAGACTTCGAATAGACGCCGAGCGCCATATTGTGTTGTCCCAGCGCCTCGGCTGATTTGAACACTTCCTGCTCGACGCTCACAGTGTTGCCATTTGGCGCCGCGGCCCCGACCGACAGACGGTGCTCAAACGGGGTCGAGAGATCCAACGTGCCTGGCTGCTGACTGGTGCGGGTCATAAATTCTGCAAAGGTCTCAACCTCGACCGCTTTGAAGCCCGGTTCATTGGCGCGCGAGAGATTGCTGGCACTTGTCTGTTGGGCGTCTGCAGCATGCCGAGCCATCGCGCCATAGACTTGGAAGAGCGACATGTCTGACAGCATCGGGAAATTCCTAGAAGTTAACGATTCTGCAAAATTTGCGACTATAAGTTGAAGAAAGGATTAATAGATACCCTGGGTTTAATTAACTTTTGACGATGAATAGCCAGCTTTCGTCCCCTGAACGTTTATGGGGCTCGGTCACCGAGATTCTGCCAGGGATGATTTCCTTGGCCGGGGTCAGCCATGCTGTGGGCATTGGCGACAGTGTGATCATTGAAAAGCCGAATCAGAACCTGATTGGCGAGATCATGACGGTGACTGGCAGCGGTGCGAAAGTGTTGATGTATAGCTCCACCGACGCCCTGCGCATTGGCGACCGCGCCTTTGTCTCGCACCAGGATCAAGTGGAAGTCGGCGACCATTGGCTCGGGGCTTTGATCGATTATCGCGGCCACGTGATGATGCGCAGGCTGCCAGACCAGCCGCAAGCTAGGCCCGTGACGGTTCCGCTTCAGCGCGCGCCAGTCTCACCGGCGGAGCGTAAGCCGCTCGGGCCGCGTCTCTCGACGCGGTTGAATGTGACTGACACGCTGCTGCCAATATGCCGCGGCCAACGGATTGGTTTGTTCGCCGGCTCAGGGGTCGGCAAGTCGACTCTTCTGGGGCGTTTGGCCGGCGGTATGAGCGCTGACCGGATTGTGATCGCGCTGATTGGTGAGCGCAGCCGCGAAGTCCAAGAGTTTATCGACAGCGTCCTACCGCCGGAAATTCTGCCAAAGACCACGATCATCGCGGCGACGGCGAGTGAGCCGCCGGGCGCCAAGAAACGCGCCGCGTTTTGCGCCATGGCGGCAGCAGAATATTTCCGCGACCAAGGCCATTCCGTTCTGTTCTTATTTGATTCGCTGACCCGGTTCGCTGAGGCGCATCGCGAAACCGCTTTAATGGCAGGCGAAACGCCGGCCCTTAACGCGTTTCCACCATCGACCGTGCGGGTCGTATCAGAGCTTGCCGAGCGCACCGGTCCCGGCGCGAAAACGTCGGGCGATATCACCGCCATATTCTCGGTCTTGGTGGCCGGGTCTGATTTTGAAGAGCCCGTTGCCGATATGGTGCGCGGTATTCTAGACGGCCATATCGTGCTGTCCCGCAAGATTGCAGAGCGGGGCCATTATCCGGCCATTGACGTCTTACGCAGCGTCTCGCGCAGTCTACCGCACGCGGCTACGGACGAGCAGAACCGGCTGCTGCAAGTCTTCCGCCGATTGATGACCACGTATGAAGAAATCGCGCCCATGGTTCGGGCCGGACTGTTCGAGTTTGGCACCGACCCAACCGCGGATCTTGCCCATGGCTTACATCCGAGCCTCGACCAATTTTTGACTGAGCCGAGCAATGGCATTGAAAACGCGTTCGCGTATTTGAATGGACTTTTAGCGCCGGCGATAACGCCGCCCGCACCAGAGCCTGCGCCGGCAGACTAAAGCCAGGCGCGCGCCGGACTAGAAATTACTCAAAAACAGATTCTGGCTGGCGATCGAGCCAAACCCAACCGCATTGTTCAGCAAAACCAAGGCCGTCGCGTTCGGACCGGTTGCGGCGGCATTGGCGTTCAGACCTTGCAGAGCCATATATCTCGACACCACACGATCCACCAGGTCAGGATTTTTTAGATCCTGAACGGATGAAATCCCAAACTGGCTTTGCAGCTTTTCGTCGAGGATCTCAGCTTGGCGATCGATATCCAATTGCTGCACGTCAGTGGGAATGCCTAGCGCGCTTTCCAAGACCGTGCGCATCGGCACACTGCCGAGCAGGCGATAGAGTATGGTCTGATCCGAAGAGCCTTCGGTGACAAGCTCAGAGACTTCGCCCTGATAGTTGAGACTGAGCCGCATCGCATTGTCTTGCTCGCCCACGGCAAGTTCAAAGGACTCAGCGGAGAACCGCGCTGTGATGTCCTCTAAATCATTCGCTGTGAGCTGGATTTTGCCGTCAACTGGGCGCATCGCTTCGGCGAATTTTGAGTATTGAGGATTGTTCAAGCGGGAAAGAAATGAGCTTTCAGGGTCCTGCACCTCGTCTAAGACGGTGCGGACATAGCCGGTTTTCCACTCTTCGCCGGAGAGGCCAAAGGCGGTCATCGAAATACGGCGCAACCGTCGATCTGCGAGGAAATCCTCGACCGGCATCGATTCTTGAAATTTCTCGGTGAAATAGTCGATATCATTCTTGATCTGCGGCGAGTTGGAATAAGCCTCAAGCTGCGAATCATAGGTTGATTGCAGGAAGTTCCAGCCTCCAAATCCAGATAAAGGGATGACCGGCTGGAACACCATGATTAGGCCGCCAAAGCGTCTGAGCGGTCTTGGCCAAGCATCTGGCTTTCCAACTCAATAATTTGTTTCAAATAGCATAGCGCTGAATAGTAATTGCCCCGGCGCAGCATCTCGCAAAGCGTCGGCACAAAGTCGGGCTTAATTCGCGCAAAGATCGGTCTGAGATCTTCACAGGCCCGAAACAGGGCGGGCAAAGTGTCTTCTTCTTCCAAGTCTTTGGTGATCAAGAGTTGGATCCCATAATAGACCTGCTTGACCGGGGTATCGACCTCACTGGGCTTGAGCGCGTCGCGGCAGCGCAAGACCATAACGTCGGGTCCTGGAACCCGAATGCGGCCTGGCCGATCGCCATTTTCCAGCACGGTTCCATTGATGATGAAGCGCTCCCCAGGAGCAAGTTTGAGCATTAATCCGGACATTCCTAGTCCCCTCTCTTTAGTCTTAGCTTTAGCTGGAACCTTTGAGCCCTTTCATGATTGACTCATTGATTTCAACCAAATCGGTCATGTCACCCTCGCCGGCGAGGATCTGCATACTGGCGCGTCGGACAAAGATCGACAGCTCCAGAAGCGATTTACGCGTCGCGTCGTTAAGGCCATTTTCGGGGTGAAGGAGGTCGGTGGCGAGGAGAGTCCACAATTCGAGATTGCGATTCACGGCATCTGCCCATTT
>JBCBYJ010000110.1:0-6274 GCA_039815905.1 Pseudomonadota bacterium
TCGTACGATCTACAATGTCCATCAGCGCGTTGCCACCAAGTTCAATCATGGACGCGCCATGCTGATTGGGGACGCCGCCCATTTGAACAATCCGTTGGGCGGCTTCGGAATGAATAGCGGCATCCATGACGCCGCTTGCTTGAGCGAAGCCCTGCTCGATATTTTCCAATCCCCTGACTATTCTGAGCAAAGACTGGACGCGTTTGATCATGAACGCCGCACCATCACGCATGAATTCATCCAGCGCCAAACCATCCGCAATAAGAAAATGTTGGAAGCCGATTCCGCAGCCGCACAACAGGCCTATTCTGCGGAGTTAAAAGCCATCAAGAATAATGACATGAAGCGCCGCGAATTCTTGTTAAACCAATCCATGCTGAACAATGTTCATCTCAAGCAGGCCGCGGAATAAATGAGAGACGTTCTCGGCACCCGCGCCCTGTTTGGGGTTCTAGGACCGTCAACCAATACGATTGTCCAACCCGAGTTTGAGGCCTTGCGCCCGCATGGCGTGACCAATCATTACAGCCGGATCTTTACGCCAAACGCAAAGGCCGTGAGCAACGCCACCTTCTTAGCGGGCGCCCGCGCCATCGCTGAAGGAGTGGACGATGCTGTAAAAAGCGTCCTCACCTGCGAACCCGATTATCTGGTCATGGGCATGTCGGCGGTCACTTTCTTTGGCGGTGCTGAAGGGGCGGATGCCTATCGCAATGGCGTTTCTGAAATGGCCGGCGGTATGGGCGTCAGCACAGGCGCGCTCTCCTGCATTGCCGCTTTGGAAGCGTATGGCGGCTGTAAGAACCTGGCATTTGTGTCGCCATATTTTCCCGCCATGAATGCCGAGGTTGCTCGCTTTTTTGCGGACCACGGATATAACACCGTTCGCGACCGGGCATTGGAATGTCCGTCCTGGGTCGACATTGCGCGCGTCCCGGAAGCGACCTTGCGCGATGTCGTCTGCAATCAGCTCGACGGAGATGACGTCGACGCGATCATCCAGGTTGGGACCAATCTGTGCATGGCGAAATATGCGGAGGAAGCCGAACGCTGGCTCGGAAAACCCGTTATCGCGATCAATACGGCGACCTATTGGCACGCGCTGCGCGCCAGCAATATTGACGATAAAGTGTACGGATTTGGCCGTCTCTTAGAAGAGTTTTAAACGCACATTAAACGATAATGACGCGGTCCCCCGTATCATTGAGAAGCTCAGCGCCCTCAGCACCGATCAAGACCAAATCCTCCAAATGCCCGGATCCGCCGAGCCCGATATCCGCGATCGGCAGATCAACACTCAGCACCATGCCTTCGAGCAATTCCAAATCGTCTTTTGCCCAATGATAGGTGTTCGGACGCGAGGGCTCGTCGGTATGGTGCACGCCGACACTGTGCGGATTACAAATCAATGTCGCCTCGGAGGTCTGATCTGCATAGGCTTTGGTCGCCATCGCGCTGATCTCACTATAGCGCACACCGGGCTTTAACTGCGGAAGCAATTCATCCCAGACTTTTGATAGCGCAGCCGTGGCTTTTTGGATGTGTCGCGTTGGTTCCCCGACACAGACGGTGCGGCCATAATCGCCATGATAATATTGATGGTGGCTGACACAGTCGATCAGGAAAGAGCGCCCGTCTTCGATCTGGCGCGGCACTGAGTCCGGAATGATCCCATCAATCACCATGAACTTGGTGGTGAGGCTTCGCTCAGCACATGCGAGGGCATATTGCGTGCGCAGGTCTTGAAAACTGGCACCATCGCGCACGGACTTGGCAGCTGTGAGGCCCGCCTCCGCATTGGCCCGCGCGGCGTATCGCGCCAACTCAATTTCTGCGCTGGTCTTTTGAAGGCGTATCTGACGGATTAGGTCCTCGCCAGAAGCGGCGATGTCCATCCGATCTGCGCGTTCAAGCAGTCCTTTCAGCGTCCCATTATCGACCGCGACACGTTTGTCCGTCAGCAACAGATCTTTCGTGGCTTTTAGCAGCGCAACCTCACTGGTTGGGTAGATACGCTCGGAGACTTCTAGCGTGAGGTCGCGTCGTTTTTGTTCAATCGGGTGCAAGGGATGCGCATCATGCATTTGCGGCAAAAAGCTCTCGATCGCGGCCGCATCCATCTGTTCAAAAACGGAAAAGGACTGGAAATAGGAATCGGCTTCCGCGGGCGCGGTGTATAATCGAACATCTACGAACTTAGGCGTCGCGCGCTCCGTCGCACCCAAATAATAGGCGAACTGGCCAATCACCAAGAGCGGCGCAATCGTCTCATCGCGTGTGACAATCGCATAGGACAATTGAGGAATGCCCATCTTCGCCAACATCGGATAATGATTGGTGAGGTAATAGATGTTTTCGGGGCGGGCACAAATCAGCGCATCGACGCCTTGCGCCGCCATAATCTGAGAGGCCCGGGCGCGGTTAAGCAAGGGCGCATCTGGGAGTGCCGGAAGCACAAGCGCATCGCTAAAATCACTCTGATTATCAATCGCCGGAGCGGTTTCCGGATCGACATCTTGGGCCCGCGAACACGCGGCGGCACCGGCGAGCGAGGCGGCCCCGGCTAAGCCAAGCAAAATGTTGCGTCGATCCAGGTCCATCGGCTTTTTGCTCCTCACGAAATGGGCACTTTTTCGTCTTCTGGGGACGCATCCGGCGTCTCGAATGACGGGTAGCGCCCCAGCGACAAGAGTACGATACCCCCGACAATAAACAAACCGGCACTGACAATCAGAATGGAATTATATGACCCGGAGCGATCGAACGTGCTGCCAAAGATCGCGGGTGCAATCGCTGCACCAATCGCGAAGGCGATATACAGCCAGCTATATATTTTGGAATAACTCTTCATGCCAAAATACTTCGCCGCAAGGAATGCGATAATGTCGAACTCCGCGCCAGCCGCCAAGCCAAGCAAGACCGTCGCGATGATCGCGTCGGATTGGGTGATCTCATCAGAGATCAATAGATAGCAAGAAATGGCTGGCAAGCACATCAAGAAAGCGGCAACCCCGGGCGCCCATAAGCGGTCCAACAAGAACCCAGTCGCGACCCGGCCAACAATCACGGACAAGCCCACCAAAGACAGGATCCCAGCCGCATCTTCAGGGCTGAAGCCCGATCCGACGTAAAGCGGAAACAGATTTGGGATAGACCCGCCAATGCCGAATGAGATGACCATAAAAGCGGCGGCGATCACCGCGAAACGATAGTCCTTTAGCGCTTCTATCAGCGTCTTACCGGTCAGCAATTCCTGCGCCACATCGGCTTGATCTGTGCGCTCCTTGAACAAAAAGAAGACAGTCGGAATGCCGATCAAAATCGGAAACGCCGACAAAGCCAGAAACGCCATGCGCCAGCCGTGGATTTCAATAATATAAGTGGCAAGCCGCGGGGCGATAAAGCCGATAAAGCCTGTCCCCATTAGGGCTGCGCCAAGCGCGATGCCACGATTGCGCTTAAACGCGCCATTGATCGCGCGCGTCCACGTGATGGGTGTGGTTCCCGCGCCGACCAATCCGATGATCAACACAGTGATGAAATATTGCCAGACATTCGGACCCAGAAAAGCCAGGCACGCAAAAGCAAAGCCATACAGGATCATCGAGATCAAGGCGATCGGCCGCGCGCCAAATCGATCACAGGCCCAGCCAATGAATGGCAAAACGGCAAGCGCCCCAATGGTCTGAAACAGCATGGGCAACTGAGTTTGGCTGCGGGTCCACTCAAACTCCGCCTCAAGGGTGCCCGCGAACACGCCATAACTGTAAAACGGCAATCCGGTCAGACCGACCATGATGCCGATAAATGAGGCGAGGAGGATCGCCCACCCACGCTTAAACTCACCCGTTTCGTTCGCCACTGTCTCACTCATGTCGGTCTCCTCGGCGCTCGAACGGCCTTCAATGTCGGACAAATAGCACATCCGCTCTGCGATAACTGCACTTTGGATGACGCCCCGCGGCAGGTCCAACAAGAGATGGATGGCCGAATAGTCGACAGGCGAGAATTTGTTATAACTTCCTGCCGCCTCGGCCAATTCCAGCTTAAATCACAGGCTAAGCGAGCGCGTCCACGCAAGACGCCAGCCGCACATAAACACGATTTGGAGCGCATGATGGCCGCAGACACAGCCCCCTCAATTTCTCTATTGCCCAATACGACCTCTTTCCTGGCGAAAGGCCATCACGATATGCTGATTGGCGACGGCTGGGCGCAAGCTGAGACGCGTCAGACCATTGATTGTCGTAATCCATTTGATGGCAGCCTTCTATCGAAAGTCCCAGATGCGTCCGCCGGAGATGTGGATCGCGCCGTCGCAGCCGCCCGCGCGGCGCTCGAAGCCGGAGAATGGGCGACCATGGTGCCGGCGCAACGGGCGCGCATCCTTTGGACCGTTGCGGACCTGATCGAAGAGAACATTGACGAACTCGCCGAGTTAGAAACCCTAGACCAGGGCAAGCCGCTTTATGTCGGACGTTGGGCAGAGATCCCGGGCGCCGCAGAACAGTTCCGCTACTTTGCTGGCCTGACGACAAAAATTGAATTCCGCACCATTCCATCGTCAATCAACTATCAACCTGAGGGCAAAGACGTCTTCGCCTATACGGTCAAAGAGCCTGTCGGCGTGGTCGCCGCCATTGTGCCTTGGAATTCTCCTCTGGTGCTCACCGCAATGAAGCTCGCCCCGGCGCTCGCCGCCGGGTGTACGGTCGTCTTGAAACCGGCCGAAGATACATCGCTCACGGCGCTGCGTTTAGGGGAATTGATGCAAGAAGCGGGTGTGCCAGCCGGGGTGATCAACATCATCACCGGGCTTGGCGCAACCGCCGGTGCGGCACTTGCGGGGCATGCCGGCGTCGACAAAGTCGCGTTTACAGGGTCCACGGAAACCGGCCGCGCGATCCTGGATGCGGCCAAGGGCAACTTAAAGAAAGTGACTTTGGAGCTTGGCGGGAAGTCTCCTGTTATTGTGCTGGATGATGCGGATCTGGACTTAGCTGTTCCGGGCGCCGCCAATGCGATTTTCTTCAATGGCGGCCAGGTCTGTGTCGCCGGCTCTCGGCTATATGTGCAACGCAAAGTCTATGACAAAGTCGTCGCCGGAATTGCCGAGATCGCGACCGGTATCAAACTTGGCAATGGCCTCGATCAAACGACGCAAATGGGCCCATTAGTAAGCGCCAAACAGGCCGCGCGCGTGGCGCAGTTTATTCAAAAAGCCAAGGCTGATGGCGCGACGATCGTCACCGGCGGTGAACGCGTCGGCGAGACCTTTATTCAGCCGACCGTGATCACTGATGTGACCCCTGATATGGAAATTGTGCGCGAAGAGGTGTTTGGACCTGTCATCGTCTGCACGCCATTTGACGATATGGATGCATTGGTTGGTCTAGCGAATGATAGCCATTATGGGCTCGCTGCGAGCATCTGGACCGAAAGCCTGTCCTCGGCCCACCGTCTTGCCGGTCGTATCAAAGCCGGTACGGTCTGGATCAATAGCCACTCTATGTATGATGCAAGCTTGCCCATCGGAGGCATGAAGCAATCTGGCTGGGGTCGCGATAGCGGACAAGACGCGATTGAAAACTATCTGGAGCTCAAGACAGTATGTGCCATCCTATGATCGATCTTAAAATCATTCCCACGCTCGCTGCGCTCGCTCTGGCAACAGCCTGCGCACCAAACGGGTCAGCCCCAGACGCCGCCAGTGTGGCAACAGATGCAGAAATCTCATCCGATCCGGCCGCTGCAGAACCATGGTCGGCGAGCGCTGAGGACGAAGCGCTTTATGGTGAACGGTTTCAGACCTTACTGGAAGCCTTCGCCTCCGGCGCGCCGACCACAGCCTATGACACTTTAGGTCCCGTTCGGGGCGCTGAGAGTGAAGAAGCATTTCCAGCCGCCAATGACGGGCTCAGCGCCGAAACGGCGGCCGCGATTGATGGCTATGCCGACGCAAACAATAGCCAAGCTTTGATCGTTTTAAAAGACGGCGTCATCCTTCATGAAGCCTACTTCCATGAGGCTGACGCAGACACCCTCATTGTCGGGAAGTCGCTTGCCAAACCGCTTGGCGTGATTGCCGTTGGTATGGCGATCCAGTCGGGCGAGATTGGCAGCCTCGATGATCCCGTCGCGACTTATATCACCGAGTGGCAAGGCACTGATAAGGATCAAATCCTGGTGCGCCATTTGCTCGACATGCGCACTGGGCTTCTCCCCCAAGCCGACGCGCCAGATAAAGAGAATGTACTCAACCGCGCCTATCTTC
>JBCBYJ010000111.1:0-6272 GCA_039815905.1 Pseudomonadota bacterium
CGCGCAGGCGCTCCCTTGGCGCGATCATTTGATCGGGGTCGGCTTGGATTCATCTGAACTCGGTCACCCGCCATCCAAGTTCGAAAGGGTCTTCAACCAAGCCAAAGCGGCTGGGCTCAAATGTGTCGCTCATGCGGGCGAAGAGGGGCCGCCAGAATATGTCTGGGAAGCGCTGGACCTCTTGGATGTCGATCGCCTTGATCATGGCAATCGCGCACTGGAGGATCAAAGCCTGATCGACCGGCTCGTCGCGGATGATATGACGCTCACCGTCTGTCCTTTGTCGAATTTGAAGCTCTGTGTTGTGCAAGACATGCGCGAGCACCCGATCAAACAGATGCTGGACGCCGGCATTGCTGCGACAGTGAACTCCGACGATCCGGCCTATTTTGGGGGCTATATCAACCAGAACTTTGACGCGATCATTGACGCCGTCGACTTAGACGAACGCGATATAAGAACGCTGGCTCAGAACAGCTTTCGCGGGTCGTTTCTGTCGCCGGACAGTGTGCAGCAGCACATCGCACGGGCCAAAGCCACGACGCTATGATTGGCGTCAGATGGGACTGGCATCAGAGGGCGGTTCTTCCGGAAGCCTAGATCCAAGCCGCCCAATTGCCCGCTTAGCTGCCCCGATAGGTCGAATACCCATAAGGGGAGAGTAAAAGCGGAACGTGGTAATGGCGGGGCGCATCTTGAATGATAAAGACAATCGGTATCGTTCGGTAGAATGTGTCGAGCATTTGCGCCGCGAAATAGTCGGCCACGTCAAAGTTCAACTGGTACTGACCTGGCGTTAAATCACCGCCGCTTAGAAAGTCCGCATAACGACCGTCGGCATCGGTTGCCCCCGTGCCGATGATCACGCCGTCTTTTTCGAGCGTGACGGGGATGCCGGCCGCTGGCCGCCCGCTGCGCAGATCAAGGACATGTGTCGACAGGCTCATTAAGAGACCGCTTTCTGATTTTGCGTGGGCGTCCATTCGCTCACAAATTCGATTTCGTCATAGTCGAGATAGCGTTGCACCCAATCGGTCTTGTCTTCCAAGAAAAGCTCGCTGGCGATCGACTGGGCGAGGCGAGGGATGGCATAACCGAGGCCGGTCAGGGCGGCGGCAGACAAGCCCATGCTCACCAAGGCCGAGTAATTAAACGCATAAAGCCCTTTGATCGAAGCAGCCCCCTCGGGCCGGATCGCGGTGAACTCAAACCCCTCTGATAGGTAAGGGTGGTTGTCCAAGACGGGATTTTTTTGATCGTCCGGCGCGTCATAGACATCGCTCCATCGGGCGATCTCATTCGCGACTGCGGCCAATTCTGGACGCAATTCATGATCGGTGACCAAACCGGTGGAGAGCACCAAATAGTCGAAGACGAATGTCCCTTTCGGGGTGGTCACTTCTACGCCGCGATCCGTTTCGCGAACCTGGTCCCACGGCGCGCCGAGATGCAGGCTAAAATTCGGCCAGGCCGCAGACCTCGAAAATGTGTCATTGGTCGGGGGTTGAGCGCGTTTGATAAAGGATGAAATGACTTGATACTTGAGCGGGTCATCGAGATCGCAATATCTTGGGACAACGCCGGATTGCTCCATGAAGCGGATCGGGTTCACCTTCGGAATTTCAGTGCGCCGGCAAAAAACGTCGACGCTTCCCACGCCAACTTTCAGCGCATGTTGAGCATTATCAAAAGAGGATGCGCCATTGCCAAGAATAGCGATTTTTTGACCCTTCATTTGCGCATACGGAATCGTTTCGGACGTATGCGCATATCGCGATTTCGGAAGGCTGTTTTTGATGAAATCAGGCGTATGCCATTCGCCGCCACCTTGAATGCCGGTCGCAAGAACCACGTTTCGGGCGCGCAAGACCTGTGGCCCGTCTGGCCCGTCAACTTGCAGTGTATAAACACCGTTCTCACGCGGCGAAATTTCGACAAGCTTTGTCTCATTCTGCACGGGAAGGCGGAGCACATCTCGATACCAATTGAGGTAATCGAGCCAGTCTTGACGGGGGATTTTGTCAATCGCGTCCCAACTGTCATGCCCGTGCTGGGCGGTCCAGTAGGCCTGGAAAGTGAGCGATGGGACACCCAGATCAATAGAGGTTAGATCTTTTGGAGTGCGCAGCGTAATCATCCGCGCATAGGTGCCCCAGGGGCCTTCCTTGCCGCGCGGATTTTCATCAATGATGAGCAAGTTGCTCACCCGTTCGCGCATCAGCCCAAAGGCCGCGCCCATACCGCTCTGGCCGCCCCCAATAATGATGACATCATAAACGCCATCGCGGGCTTGAACCCACGTCTGGGCCCCAAAGCCGAGCGCATTTAATTCGCCCCGAACGGTTTCGGAGTAAGTGTCCAAATCCATCACGATATCACTCCTTCAAGTCTCAGCTGGGCGATTTTGTATACTTCGCCGAGCGCTGTTTCAAACTCATGGTCTACGGTATTGTTTAGTCGGTTTTCGAGGGCCGCCAAAATGCCTGCTTTTGTCGTTTGTCGCACGCAAATGATGAACGGAAATCCAAAGCGATCATGATAGGCCGCGTTCATCTCCGTCAGGGCTTGAAATTCCTCTGCGAGCATCCGGTCTAACCCTGCAGAGGCTTGCTCCTGTTTCGAAGCTTGGGTCAGGGTGCCATCAATCGCGGCTTTGCCCGCAAGTTCAGGATGTGCCCGCAAAAGGCTAAGCTTTTGGCTGTATGAAGCGGTCTCGACCGAGGCTTGCATGTGTTGGCGCAACGCCTTCAAACTGTCGAAAGGACGATCCGAAACAACCGCTTCGGCCACCCATGGACTGTGTTCATAGATGCCCGCGAACGTCTCCACAAACGCCTCTGGCGGCAGCGTATTGACCTCGTCGAGCGTCACGAAACGTCCTTTTCTAAGGACACGTGCGCCGAGACGACTTTCCAGCCGTCTTCAAACTTGACCCAGGTCTGACTTTGCCGGCCGCGCGCGCTTGTCGTGTCGCGGAAAAACTCGGCATTCGCGGTCGCCATCTCATCCCCATAAGAGCTGATCGCAACTCGACCCAAGTCGCGTTGCGGAGAGCCGCCACGTCCTTTGCGGAACGCGGAAATTTCTTCATAGCCATAAAGACACTCGCCGACGCCATAGCGCACGGTCTCAGGCGCATGGCGGAACAGGTTGGCCATAGCGTCCAGGTCATCCTCCATCAGGGCGCGCTCATATTCATAGAACGCCGCTTTGACTTCTTCGATGACCTTCGGATCGTCGATCTTCATGCGGGGTGCTCCTTCAGCCAATGGTTTGCAATATCGATGCGACGGGTAATCCAAACCGCATCTGTAGAGAGAAGATGATCGATAAAGCGAGAAATCGCCTTGGTTCGGCCCGGCCGTCCGGCGATCCGCCCGTGCAGACCGATCGACATCATACGGCCACCTTCGGCGTGCAAATAATCGAACGTGTCGCGCAGATACCTGAAAAAGGCTTCGCCCTCGGCAAAGCCATTATAGGCCACGAACTTCATGTCATTTACGTCAAGCGTATAGGGCACAATCAATTGCGCCCGGCCGTGTTGATGATCATAGTAAGGCAGGTCGTCGGCATAGCTGTCAGCATCATATGTAAAGCCGCCGTCTTGAGCGACGAGGCGCGCCGTATTTGGGCTCGTGCGACCTTGATACCATCCAAGCGGCCGGGCGCCGGTGAGCTCAGTATGCAATGCGATCGCTTCTTCGATGTGCGCGCGTTCGGTTGCTTCGGGGACATCCTGATAATCGATCCAGCGCAGGCCATGACTTGCCACTTCCCAATTTGCTTCGAGCATGGCGTCGACCGCTTGCGGGTTCATTTCCATCGCTTTTGCAACGCCAAAGACCGTCACCGGAATATGGCGGGATGAGAACAGACGATGCAATCGCCAGAACCCCGCCCGTGCGCCATACTCGTAAAGGCTTTCCATCGCCATCGCCCGCGCCCCCAAATGAGCGCCAGCGCCGACCATCTCGGATAGGAACGCTTCGGAGCCCGGGTCGCCATTTAGAACCGAGTTTTCAGCGCCTTCTTCGTAATTCACGACAAATTGGACCGCCGTTCGCGCGCTCTTCGGCCAATTGGCGGCCGGCGGCGATTGTCCGTATCCAACCAAGTCGCGGGTCATGCCTGGTACACCTCCAAAGCGGCATCAACGGCGTCTCCGGCGGGGGCTGGAAACCCTTCACGGCGCAGCACGGCTTCCAACGCACCGAGGGTCAGGAGCACTTTGTGCTTCATCGCATTATAGCCCATGGCCCCAATCCGCCAGATTTTGCCTTGCAAGGGGCCGAACGCGGTTCCGATCTCGATTTCAAAGTCTTCTCGCATCCGAGCGCGGACGCGTTCGCCATCCACGTCGCCGGGAATGTAGACGCCTGTCACATTGGTCATACGATGGGCCTCTTTGGTAAAGATTTTGAGCCCCATCGCGCGTAGCCCTGCGGTCATGGCCGCGCCCGCTTTCGCGTGTCTCTGATAGCGGGCATCCAAGCCTTCCTCCAATGCCACACAGGCACATTCGCGTGCGCCATACAGCATGGTTGTGGCTTCGGTGTGATGATTGAGCCGTTTCTCTGACCAATAGTCCATCACCATGGCGAGATCGAAATAGTTGGAGCCGATCCGCTGACCTGCCCCTTGGACGAGATCCGCGCGTTGAATGCCAAGTTCGGTATGTCGGCGTGAGAAAATGTGCTCTGCTGCGCGATCCGAGATCGTGATCGGTGCTGATCCAGATGGCCCGCCGAGACATTTCTGCAAACCGCCTGTGACGACATCGATGCCCCAACGGTCGGTTGCGATTTCCATACCGCTAAGTGTGGCAGTCACGTCGGCATAAGAGAACGCGCCAGCTTGCCGGCACAGCTCGCCCAACCCTTCCAGAGGCTGCGCCATGGTCGTCGACGTATCGCCATGCACAGTGGCAACGACTTTCGGTTCATAGCGTTCAATCGCCGCTGCGATATGTTCAAGCGGAACAATGTCGCCCCACTCGGCGTCCACGGTTTCGACCTTTGCGCCGATGCGATCAAAGATCTCTTTCAGCAATAGACCGAAACGCCCAAAATTGACGACCAGCACTGTGTCTCCTGGCGCGGCCAGCGAAATCAGGGCGGCTTCAATGCCCGCGCGCGAGGTGCCATCAACCAAGAATGTCCACTTGTTTTCGGTTCCAAATATCGGGCGATAGAGGCCCATGACTTCGGTCATGTAATGGGTGAATTCCGGATCATATTGGCCCAGAAGATCCGCGGACATCGCGCGCAAGACACGCGGATGCGCATTGACCGGGCCAGGGCCCATGAGCAAGCGTTGCGGGGGATCGATTTGGCGAAACGGTTTATTCATCGCTCGCGCGCCTCCAAAAGTGTAATAAATTCAAGCATCACATCAAGCGCCGCTTGGGTGTCATCTATTCTCACACGTTCGGCGGGATTGTGGCTAATACCATCTTTGCATCGGATAAAAATCATCGCGGTCGGGCACAGCGCGGACATCACCATGGCATCGTGGCCCGCCCCACTGACCAAGGCCCGTCTCTTATGACCGGCGCGCTCTAAGGCTGTGCCAAGCAAGTCTGACAAGTCCTTATCGCATGGCGAACTTGCAAGGTCTTGCAGTTGCGTCCAGGTCAAATCCAATCCCCGTTCGCGCGCAATATCGTGAAGCGCTGTCTCGATCTCAGCGGCTGCCACATCGCGGCGGTTCATGTCACCTGAGCGGATGTCCAAAGAGAAGGTAACCCGGCCCGGGATGACATTGGTCGAGCCTGGCCAAGCATCAATCCGGCCGGCGGTTGCAACAAGATCTTCGCCAATTCTGTGCGTGATGGTTTCAATCGCGACCAACATTTCGGCCGTGCCTGCCATGGCGTCGCGCCGAAGGTGCATGGTGGTTGTGCCCGCATGCCCGGCGGCGCCCGTCACCTGAACGTCGAAGCGCAACTGTCCAGCAATCCCCGTGACCACACCCACCGCGAGGTCCTCGGCTTGCAAGACGGGCCCTTGCTCAATGTGGGGCTCGAGATAGGCCAAGATGTCGTCCGGGTGGCGGGCGGCGGAGCGCGGGTCGATATTGTTCATCGGTCGAAACACCCATTCGCGAAACAGCTCCATGGCTTGTTCGGGCGTTTTCCCACCGCCATCTGTCACCGCGAGATCATGGTCTGTCAAAGTCCCCGCCATAGCGCGTGAGCAGATCATCGAGATTGGGAACCGGGACCCTTCCTCATCGCCGAACGCCACCACTTCAATCGCAAAGGGCAATCG
>JBCBYJ010000112.1:0-6207 GCA_039815905.1 Pseudomonadota bacterium
TCCGATCTATCCAAGACCGACGGGCGCGCGCATCATCTGGTTTGAAGGTGTCGGTGGACGACGTCTGCGGGCGTGTCTGTCGCCGGCGACCGTCGAATCGCCGCGCGGCACGGTCCTCGTTTGTCCCGGACGGACGGAGTTCATCGAGAAATATTTTGAAGTCGCACGCGAGCTGCAAACCCGCGGCTTCGCGGTCCTGATAATCGATTGGCCCGGCCAAGGGCTTTCCGAGCGCCTTCTGGACGATCCTCAGAAAGGTCATATTGACCGCTTCGAGACCTTTATGGGGGCGCTGCGCAATGGTCTGGATGCCACGGACGAACTGCCGCGCCCTTATGTGTCTTTGGCCCATTCCATGGGCGGTACGATCGCGCTCGCCGCGATTGCGCAAGGCCTGGTGAAAGTTGATGCCGCGGCGTTTTGTGCGCCAATGTGGGGATTGCCCCTGGGCCGGGTACAACGCTATTTTATCTGGGCGATGCGGGTCATGGGCCGCTCTGACGATTTTGCGCAAAAGCCAGGTCCGCCGGAACGGTTTGAAGAGAATGTGGTCACCTATGATCGCGCACACTGGCAACTCCATCGCGATCTCACCGACGCCGCCCCTGAATTGTCAATTGGGCCAATGACTTGGGGGTGGCTGGGGGCGTCTCTAGACATCTTAGAACGGATCTCTGAGCCGTCGACGCTTAAGCAGATTGAGGTACCGTTTTTTGTTGCCAGCGCCGCTGACGAAAAGCTCGTGGACAATCGTTCACACGCGCACGTCGCCGCTCATTTGCAAAATTGCGAGCACATCACAGTCGAGCGAGCCATGCATGAGATCTTGATGGAGACGCCCGAAAAGCGCGCCACGTTTTGGGCGGGCTTTGATCGGCTCTTAGAGCGGGCCGGAATTTAGTCGGCTTTGAAGCCAGCGTCTTTGTGTGCGCCGTCGCAGAACGGCTTATTCGCAGAGTGTCCGCAGCGACAAAGATAGGCCTTTCGACCTGACCAGGCCGCGCGGCCAGATCCTGCGCGTAGGGTGAAGTTGCCGGACACTTCGATCGGGCCGTCTGGAATGCGTTTAATCTCGAGCGGGCCGCCGCTCTCAATATCAGCCAGTCCGGTATCGCCGACGGCGCCCGCGTCCTGAAAGGCGCTGTCGCGATGAGAATTGTCGCAGAATGGTTTATTCTTTGAGGCCCCACAGCGGCATAGCGCGACCCGGCGCGTGACGCTGAACATGTCTTCGCTGCGCCCAACAAGATCGAGGTCGCCGCTGACATAAAGCGGTCCGTCATTTGAGACGGTGACCGTGTTTTCTGCGGGTGTGGCTTCGACGAGTTGACCGGTGTCATCATGAACGGCAAGCGCGCCGGTCGGACAGCGCGCCACGACCTGCGTCGTGTCGGCACGGTCGGCAAAATCAGGATCGCACCAGGGGTCGCGGCCGGCCAAAAACAAATCGCCTTTGGCGCGGCCGCATTCACCAACGTGAATGCACAATCGCCGGTCCCAAGTCACTGTTTCTGAGCTACCTTTATACTCAAAGATCACTGTTTTGGACATTGTGAGGACCCCTATATTATCGCCAAGTCCCGTTTAGTGGGCGTTGGCTTCAGATTGAAGATGCGTGTAGCTTTCGATCCCGATCCGCTCGATCAGCTCGAATTGCGTTTCGATATAGTCGACATGTTCTTCCTCATTATGGAGGATTTTACCAAAAAGATCACGGCTGACATAGTCGCGGACGTTTTCGCAATGCTCCATGGCGTCGCGGAGCAGAGGAATGGCGTCGCCCTCAA
This sequence comes from Pseudomonadota bacterium, assembly GCA_039815905.1. Lineage (GTDB taxonomy): Bacteria > Pseudomonadota > Alphaproteobacteria > Caulobacterales > Hyphomonadaceae > Henriciella. Next base: position 1,788 of record JBCBYJ010000112.1, read on the forward strand.
GGGCCAAATCGCATTCCAGGATTTCTTTCACGCTCTCGCCGATGCGGAGTTTGCCGAGATCCTGCAGATTGGGCAGACCGCCAAGAAAGAGTGTTCGCTCGATCAACCAATCGGCATGGGTCATCTCTTCGATGGATTCTTTATACTCGTAATCTGCAAGCTTACTCACGCCCCAGTCTTTCAGCATACGAGAATGCAAAAAATACTGATTGATCGCTGTGAGCTCATTTTTCAGAGCTAGATTCAAATATTCGATGACTTTGGCGTCGCCCTTCATCGCGGTTCTCCGTAAAACTACCTAATGAGCAGACAGATAGCGGTAGACCGACAAAAATCAAGAAAAAATACAATAAAAACAATTGATTATGATAGTGCGAAGCATTTGCAAGGCGACTGAAAATCAATCTCACAGGACCAGGGAAACAATCCCAATGAATTCAATCCCCGAGATGCGCGCGCCAGACCAAACGCTTCACCGCGATACATCGCGCCACCATCAAAGAAAATTTAGATCCAAACTCACGGAGGCATCGTAGATACAATCAGAGCGAGATAACGCTCCTCGCGGGATCCGACATATTCTTTCCTCCCAGATTTATTTCGGTCCCGCGATGACCTTTTGATCCACCGGAACAATGTGCGCTTCTGCCATATATTCGGTGGATCTCATTTCATGAAGACGGCTCACGGTTCGCTGGAATTCGAAACTCCCATCGCCACTCGGATAGAGCTGCTCAGGTTCAGCCGCCGCGCTGACAAGTAATTTCACTTTCGCTTCGTAAAACGTATCAATCAACGTCACGAACCGCGCCGCTTCATTTCGCTTGGCCGGGGACAGGACGGGCACATTTTCGAGCAAAACCGTATGAAACGTCGCAGCAATTGCGCGATAATCCTCAGCCCAGAGCGGTTGCGCGCAGAGCTCTTCAAAGGTGAAGCGTGCGACACCCGCGGCCTCTCGGTTTACCGGCAGCTTTCGAGCTTTGACGGTTAGCGTGCAGCTTTGCGGGTGCGCTCCGAGCGTCAATCGCTCGAACGCCTGATCAAAAGCTGCTTGCCCGTCTGCTAAGCCATACCAGACGGGTGCCTCGGTGAGGCGTTCGAGCCGATAATCGCGTGCAGACGCAAGCTCAAACACTTGGGTTTGTTGTTTCAACAGATCAATGAACGGCAAAAATAGATGCCGGTTCAGGCCATCCTTATACAGCGCGTCAGGGTGCCGGTTAGACGTCGCGACCACAGTAACACCGCGCTTGAACAGATCTTCAAACAGACCAGAAAGGATCATCGCATCGGCAATTTGAGTGACTTGAAATTCGTCGAAACAGATCAACTTCGCTTCAGACGCGAATTGTTTCGCCACCGGGAAGATTGGGTTGGAAACGTCTCGCCTTTTGCGCGCAATATTCAACCGGTCATGAACCCGGCCCATAAATTCATGAAAGTGCACGCGCATAGCGGGCACAGGGGCTTCGGCGTAAAACAGGTCCATCAACATGGACTTTCCGCGCCCCACGCCGCCCCAAAGATAAAGCCCATGAATCGGCTTCGCCCGGGAAAACAAACCGCCTCGACTGCCGCGCGATAGGCGCGCGAGCAACTCATCCAGTTTTTGCGCCGCATCGATTTGCGCCGAATCTCGGTTCAGCTGCTCTGCCGCAATCCGTTGATTGAGGATATCAGTAACGGGCCCCAAGGTCAGCTTCCCCCAAGCGCCTGGGCAACTTCGTTGGAGAAGTTAGAGAGCGCGCCAGGCTGCAGGATAATGGTTGCAATGATGCCGGCTAAGGCCCCGCCAAGATGCGCCTCATGACCAATCGCTTTGTTTTCTCGTTGGGCGAGAATCGCGCTGCCAACCACAAACACGATGCCGAGGATCACGGCCGGCATAAAGAACGGGATCGGGAAGATCATGAGCGGTTCAAATGGTCTGAACAGAATGAAGCTCATGACAATTCCAGACGTCGCCCCGGAAGCGCCAAGGGCGCGATAAAACGGTTTATTTTTATTCTCTAACAGGGCCCACGCATTGCCGCCCAGCAAGGCGGCAAAATAGACGATGATAAAGGATACAGGCCCCATGACGCGCTCAACGAATCCGCCAAACATAAACAAGACATACATATTGACGAACAAGTGGAGGATCCCGCCATGCAGGAACCCGCTGGTCACCATTCGATGCCACTCCCGCCGCTCTAAGATCGGGCCAACATGAAAGAGATTCCGATCAAGAAATTTCGGATTTGACAGCGCCACGAAGCTCGCGATCACATTCCCGGTGATCAATAGCGACGTCACGGGGATGAGCATAAACTGGTCCATGTTTTCGCCCTAGCCTATTGCATCAGATCTTGCACCTGGTTTCGGCGGTCAGGTCAAACTGTGATAGAGATCTGTGCGGCGATCTCTAAACAAGCCCCAGGCGGCTCGGTCCTGATCAATCTCATCCAGGTCAAATGTCGCTGTGATCGTGGCGGTTTCAGAACGATCAAGGTCAGCCACAATCTCGCCGGTATGGTCGCAGATGAAGCTGGTTCCATAAAACACCTGCCCCTCTTCGTTTCCGACCCGATTGGCCGCGACGACGGGTATCGTATTGCACACCGCATGACCCTGCATGGCCCGGCGCCAGCGGGTCGCCGTGTCGAGGGTCTCGTCTTGAGGCTCAGCGCCAATCGCCGTCGGATAGAGCAATACATCTGCCCCCATCAGCGCCATGGCGCGCGCGGCTTCAGGAAACCATTGATCCCAGCAAATCCCGACACCGATTCGCCCTTTCAGCGTCTCCCAAACGCGGAAGCCTGTATTGCCGGGACGAAAATAGAACTTTTCCTGGTATCCAGGGCCGTCCGGGATATGGCTCTTGCGATACACCCCCAATAGAGATCCATCCGCATCAATCATAACCACGGCGTTGAAATATTCTGGTCCGGCCTTCTCAAAAATCGACACCGGGATCACGACGCCGAGCTCGCGCGCCAAATCTTGCATCTCCGCCACGGCGGGATGCTCTGACCAGACATGAGCGGCGGCAAAGTGTGCTTCATCTTGGGTTTTGCAGAAATAGTGATCGCTAAACAATTCCGGCGGGACGATCACATCAGCTCCAGCGGCCCCGGCTTGTCGGCCAAGGGCGCTCACCCGCGCGATGTTTTCGGCCATATCATTTTTGGCCATCGCAAGCTGGAGGGCTGACACGCTTAGAATTCGGCTCATTTGTCTGCTTCCTCGTCGTCTGGGACTTGCTGAGTCATACAATGGAATGCGCCGCCGCCCGCAAGGATATGCCGAGCCGGTAAGGCGATGATTTTGTGATCCGGCAAGGCCGCTTCAAGCGCCTGAACGGCTTTGGGTGCATAAACATCTTCATAGACGGGCAGGTAAACAGCGCCATTGCTGATCAAAAAATTGACGTGGCTGGCGGGCAATGACGCCTCATCTAAGTCTGTCACGCGCCCTGGTGAGGGCAGTGTCACGACCTCCAAATGGGCCGCGCGCAAGGTCGCCTCGATCTCGCAATAGAGCGCAGCGTTTGGATCATCCGATCCTGATGGCGACTGACAAATCACGCGGCCGGGTCCGATAAAGCGGGCAATATTGTCGATATGGCCATCCGTATGATCATTGAGCAATCCGTCATCGAGCCAAATCACCTCGTGCACCTGGAATGCCTGCTTTAGCGCTGCGCTGGCGGCTGTTTCGGTCCACCCTGGATTTCGGTTCGCGTTCAACACGCATTGGCGCGTGGTCAGCAAGCGACCGGCGCCATCGAGATCAACCGCGCCGCCTTCCAAAACAAAGTCTTGGCGCCGCAATGGCACTTGCTCAACCGAGGCGATGGCCCCCGCCGTCAGTGTGTCGCCGGGCATGACGAATTTTCCACCCCAGCCATTGAATGTGAACTGAAGCGCCAGTCGCCGCGGTGGACCGGCAAAGATTGGGCCGGTATCGCGCACCCAAATGTCTCCTGCGGGCAAAGTATGCAGCGACACTCGCCCAGCTGTTCGCTCGGTCTCGAGCGCAAGGCATGCGCTGCCATAGGCTTCTCGCGATCCGCAGGCGACCCGCACCGGCGTGGTTTGACACAGCGCACGGATAAAACCGGCAATCTCCTCGCGGGCGCCGTCAAAAGCGTCGCCCCATTCGCCGCGCAAATGCGGCCAACCGACCCAGATTGCGGCGTGAGGGCCCCATTCTGGCGGGATGGAGATGGGATCAACTTCCATAGCGGCGCCGTGTGCCATAGCTGCGCGCAAACTCCAAAGAAAAAGGGCGATGCCTTCTGCACCGCCCTTTCGATTAAGCGAGGTTAAGGTCGCTTAGAACTCGTAGCGAAGGCCGAAGCGAATTTCGTAAAGCGATGCATCACCAATTCGTGGGATGTCTGCCCCTTCTTCGATTGTGTTCGGGAAACCCACTT
>JBCBYJ010000113.1:0-6253 GCA_039815905.1 Pseudomonadota bacterium
CCTTCGGCACGCTATTGCCCGGCCGGGGTGTATGAATGGGTTCAAGAAGAGGGCAAAGACCCGGTCTTCCAGATCAATTCGCAAAACTGCATCCACTGTAAGACGTGCGATATCAAAGACCCGAACCAGAACATTAATTGGGTCACGCCAGAAGGCGGCGGCGGCCCTGCTTATCCGAATATGTAAGAGGGCGGGGACGTGCGCGAATATACGTTTAAACCGGCGCCCGTCCGCAAAGCTCAGACGTGGGCGATTAAAGACGATCATCTGATGCGACGCGGCGGCGCGCAGGCTTTGAAACTGGCGGATGTCACGTCGGCCAGTTGGAACAGTGTCGCTTATCGCGGCACGCGCAGCGCTTGGTTGCGCCTGCAGTCTGGCCCGGACACGCTCAAGATTGAACATACCGATGGCGGCGGCGCGCGAGCTGAGTTCCTGGCGCTCATTCATGCTGTGGCCGCGTCCCTCGCGCAGGTAAATCCAGGCCTGGCGATCAAATATGATTATTCTGCGCCCTGGCGCATCGCCTTGTTCGTACTCGGCCTGGCGGGCACGCTCTTTGGCTTATTCTTGATCTATATCGGCCTGGCCGGTCGCGGCGCGGTGGAAGCGACGGTGGCTGGCGGCGCAATCTGTCTTTTGCTGTTTCCGGTGGCTTGGACCTGTCGTCCAAACATGAAGAGCGCCACCGGCGATCCGGCCAGCTTAATCGCCTTGATCGAGGGCCTGGGCGGCCCGTCGATGTCGGACCCAGAGCCCGATCCCGAACAGGCCTAAGGTCCAAAAAATCGCAAATGGCGCGGCCCCGCCGGCCAAGGCGCCAATATAGGCGGCCACGGCACACGATGCGCTAAACGCCCAATAGAGCAGTGCGGTCTCCATATGCGACCAACCGCCCTCGCCGCGCAGTCGCTGATACGCATGATCGAGATGCGGCTCTAACAGGTTCCGACCATGTTTGGCGCGCCAGACCAGGGTCATCAGAACCTCGACCAAAAAGGGCAGGGCGAGCGTTGCGATCGTCCACACGTCTAAGCCCGATTTTAAGCCAAGCGCCGCAAACAAAGCGCCGAGCCCGAGCGCCCCCGCATCGCCAACATAAAGCGCGCCGCTAAGATTGTGCAGCAGAAAGCCGATCATCGCGCCGATCAAAGCGAACCACCAGACGCTGAACTGCCAGTCGCCCGCCTCTGTCCCGGCAAAGGCCAGGCCGAGCAGCATGATGACCAAACACCCGACCGCAAGGCCGTTTGAGCCATCCATGAAATTCACGGCATTGATGAAGACCAACAGCCAGAGGGCGCTGCCGACCATCAGCAATCCTGGCACCGTCATCTCTCCCCATGGCGAGCTGAGCGCTTCGGGCAAAGTTCCAAAAGCTGCAGCGGCAAGGCAGGCAGCGGCAAGGATGAAGAGTTTTAGCTTCGTATTCGCGGTCCAGATATCGTCCCAAAGCCCGATCAGGAAGGCGACCACCACGCATAAAAAGGCCGCTTCATAGCCGCTTAAGAGCAGCCGAGTATGCGCCATCAGAGCGACAAAACCATCTGCGGGACGGGTGCCATATGATAGAAAGAAAACCAAAAATCCGAGCAGGCCGCCGATCAGCGTACCGGCGAGGATAGCGACCCCGCCAAGGCGCGGCACGGGGGCGCTTTGGGTCTTTCGGGCTTCATCCGGCGCATCGACCACGCCAATACGCTTGACCACGGCGATGGCGGCTAAGCTGCCCGCCAGGCCTAAGGCGCCAAACGCTGCGCCGGCGAGCCCGTCCACACCCAGCCAGTCCACGCCGAGCATTAAGCCGCTCCCAAAAGGGTCGGCTTCACCCACCAGTCCGGGGTCTGCGCAGCCAACTGCTCGGCGGCGCTTTCGGCTGCGTCCAGGCTTTCAAACAGCGCAAAACAGGTTGCCCCAGACCCGCTCATTCGGGCCAGGCGCGCGCCAGGCAAAGCTTGCAACCGGGCCAAAGCCTCGGTGATCTCTGGATGCTCACTCATCGCCGATGATTCCAGAGAATTCTCCGTATTGTCACTCAGCCAGCGCAAAAATGGCCGTAAAGCGGTGCGATTGTCAGGCAAAGGCGGGTGCTCTGGAAGGGTGGCCGGTGCGGCTTCGTCATAAGCGCTAAAGATTGGTCCAGTCGGGCAGGATAGGCCGGAATTGACGAGCACCGCTGGCAGTTTCGGAATGCTCAATACCGGATCGAACGTTTCGCCTTCGCCCGTCATCAGACCTGGGAAATTGATCAAGCAGGCCAAAACATCGCCGCCCAGCAGCGGCGCGATCGTCTCGGCGAGGGCTTGTACGCGCTCGCCGCCATGGGCGCGGATGATCAAGCGCAAAGCTGCCCCGGCATCGGCGCTGCCGCCGCCTATTCCCGCCGCGCAAGGCAGAGCCTTATGCAAGCGAAAAGCGAGCGGTGGGGCATTGCCGTCCAGCGCATCATTCATCGCGCGCGCGGCTTTGAGCACGAGATTGTCCTTGGCCGGACCCGATTGCGCCGCGAAGGGGCCATCCACGGCAAGGCTGAAATGCGTGGCCGGCTCAGCGGTCAGGCGATCAGCGGTGCTTTGATCGGCAAAGGTCACCAGAGAGATCAAATTATGCCGCCCGGTCTCCTTGGGTGGGCCCACATGTAGCGAAAGATTGACCTTGGCTGGCGCGTGTTCAATCAGCCGAGTCATGGATAGGCCGGCGTGCCCTCTTCATTGGCCGCTTGCAGCAGAGCAATGCCACTGTTCAATTTGTTACGTAAGTGGTCGCGCTCATCGTCATCCAGGGCATATTTCAGCGCCCGTTCCCACTGAAAGCCGGCCTCTTTAAAGCGCCCGACTTGCCAATAGGCATCGCCCAAATGGTCCAGGATTTCGGAGATGGCCGGTTCCAGCGCGGTCGCTCGCTCGAGATAAAAAACGGCCCGCTCATAATTGCCAAGCTTGTAATGCGCCCAACCGAGACTGTCCGTGATGGCGCCATTTTCTGGGTCTTTGCGCAGCGCTTGCTCGATCAAAGACAGGCCGTCGTCGAGATTAATCCCGCGATCAATCCAGCTATAGCCGAGATAATTCATAATCGTCGGATCATCTGGGCGCAGCGTCATCGCGGTTTTGAGATCATTCTCCGCCAAAGGCCACTCGCCGAGCCGTTCGCGGGCGCCGCCGCGTGCAAAATAGATGCGCCAATCATATTCGCCAACGGCCGTATCGGCATCGATAATGTCGGTGAAGATCGCTTCGGCCTCGCCGTCTCGATCCAAAGACTGCAACAGGTCGGCGAGTTGCACGCGGATATTGCGATTGTCGGTGCGCTCTAAGGTCTCGCGCGCAATCGTCAGGGCCTCTTCGTCGCGGCCTTCGCGGCGCAGCGCCCATGCCAGCTGACCTTGCGCGCTGGTATGATGCAGAGACGTTACTGGAATAGACTCCAGCAGCGCAATGGCGTCTTCGCGTCGGTCGGCTTGATCTAAAGCATCGGCCCATAACGCTTTGGCCGAATCTAAGTCCGGGTCGAGATAAACCGCCATTGCGAAATAGGCCGCTGATAGGTCGCCATATTGCCGGGTCGCTTGCGGCGCCGTGGCGATATAGAAGGCGAGCGCTGTGCCTTCAGCTGGGGTCAGCGTGGCGGGCTGTGTGACAGTGCCCGCCTCGATCTCGCGCCCCAGCGACAGGAGCGCCGGGTGGCGGCCCACTTCGCTGCGAAAATCTCGCAGGCGTTGCAGCGCGCTTTCTGTGTCGCCTTCGATGGCCATCAGACGCGCTTCAGTTTCAACGCCCACAGCCAGGCGTGCATTGATGTCCCACAAATAAGCAAGCTCGGTGCGGGCCTCGTCCGTGCGGCCGATATTGGCCTTCATCAAAGCCGCCATGGTTCGGCTCATCAGGCCATAAAGCCCATCCTGGCCACCGGCTTGCTGTTGCAGGGAAATCGCAGCGTCCGGCTCGTCTGCCAGCAGGTTCCAAGCCGCTAAGCTGCGGGCCAGCATGGCGTGATAATCATTGCTCCAGGGCCGTGTCAGCTGGGCCAGAACTTGATCCGACTCGCCGCGCTTTAGCGCATCTACCGCCAGCAATAGGCGCGGCAATTCGCTCTCATTGATGGTCGCTTGCGGCAATCGTTTGGCGTGTGCGATGGCGCGCTCGACTTCGCCGATTCGCAAGACGGAAAAGATCGCCTGCTCGGCCACCCAAGGATCGTCTTGGACGCTGCGCAAAAGTTTTGAATAGTGCCGCGCTGACGTGTCCGCGTCTTCGGTAAGCCCGGCATATTTCGCCACCGCATAGGTGCTGAGCGCGGTAATTTCGTGCCGCAATTTGGCATCGGACTCGGCGCGTTCGAGGAAACTCACCGAAACGCCCGTCCGGCTCGACACGCAGGACGAAACGGCCAAGCAAGACACTGAGATAAGAAGCGCACGCCACATAATATTTCTTGTCTCAGCGTCGGGCGTTACAGGCAAGTAAAAGTCTGCGATAAAAATTCATATTCTTCGTCTCGCTCAGCATTAATGCGCGCGGCGGATGCAAAAGTCAGCGAGATCCGACAGGGCTTGCCGCCATGGCGAGTCCGGCAGCGCGCGCAAGGCCGCTTTGGCGAGATCGACATAGGCCCGGGCCTCGCCCAGCGTCGCCTCTGCCGCGCCGGTCGCGCGGATCAAATAGATGGCGTGCGACAGATCCCCGTCGGCTTGTTGCTCCGGGTTCAGCACGCGGTCCCAAAAGGCTTGGTCTTCGACGCTGCCGCGGCGCCGTGAAATGATCACGGGAAGTGTGGTTTTGCCTTCGCGAAAATCATCGCCAACTGCTTTGCCGATCACAGAGGTCGTGCCGCCATAATCGAGCGCGTCATCAATGATTTGAAAGGCCAGGCCGAGATTCTTGCCATAAGCGGCGAGCGCCCCGGCATTTGCTTGGCCTTGGGGACCAGCTGATAAAGCGCCGGCCTTGGCCGCGGCCTCAAACAAAGCGGCCGTCTTGGCTTCGATAATCGCGAGATAGTCTTCTGTGGGCAGGTCGGTGCGCCCAGCGGCGGCGAGCTGGCGCACTTCACCCTCGGCGATCACAGACGAGGCGTCTGACAGAATGCGCAGGATTTCGAGATTTCCGGTCTCCACCATCAGCGTGAACGCGCGGGCGAAGAGGAAGTCCCCGACCAGGATGGAGGCATTATTGCCCCAAACATGTTTCGCCGCTTTCTTGCCCCGACGCAGATCGCTGTCATCGACGACATCATCATGCAAGAGCGTGGCAGTGTGGATGAACTCGACCGCTGTGGCCAGCGCGTGCGTGCCGGCATTGCTGCCACCGCACGCATGCGCGGCCGCCAGCGTAATCATCGGGCGCAGCCGTTTGCCGCCGGCCGAGACAATATAGCCGGACAGATCCGGGATAACATGGACTGGACTGGTCGCACGCTCGACCAAAAGCGCCTCGGTCGCGGTCAAGTCATCGGCCAGCATGGCCTGCAAGCGCTCGATGATCTGCTCGATTGGGTCGGATTCGGAAGGGTTTGTTTGCGCGGTCACGCGAGACGTCCTATTTCACTTTTCCATAGCTTTCCATACAGCTAGCGCAATTTTGATCGGTTTCAGCTGCGGTATGCCACCGCACACCGTTAAATGGAGGTGGTCTCTTGGAAGAAGTGTTTCGAACCAATGATTTGGTCAAACTCTCTTATATCCGGCATTTATTGTCCGAAGACGGGATCGAACCCTTCGTCTTGGACGAGCATACGGCGATGATTGATGGCCGCGGGCCGATGGTGCCGATCCGCATCACAGTGCGCGAAGACCTCGCGGATCGCGCGCGCTTCATTCTGCGCGACGTGGAGAGAGATGCGTGACGGCGGTCACCACAGATGCTTTTTTCAAAGGCCGAGTGAGGCTGATCCAACCGGCAAAAGGGTTTCGCGCTGGGACAGACAGCCTGTTGCTCGCCGCCGCTTTTGACGCCGATCAGCGCGGCACGGCGCTCGACATTGGGTGCGGCGCTGGCGGGGCGCTTGTACCGGCTGCGTTTCGCGTCGGCGGGACGCAGTTTACTGGTCTAGAGATTGACGCAGACATGGCCGCGCTCGCCCATAAAAGCGTCAACGCGAACGCCATGCATGATCGCGTTGAGATCGTCCAAGCCAGCGCCGCGCAGCTGCCCGATGCGTGGCAAAACCGATTTGATACCGTGTTCTCGAACCCGCCTTTCTTTGATCCAGGCACCATTCAAGCGCCGGGGGCGGGCAAAGAAGCCGCTTATCT
>JBCBYJ010000114.1:0-6178 GCA_039815905.1 Pseudomonadota bacterium
TTTACCTATTTGGGGGGTAAATCTTGCCTGAGCCATTAGATACCATTGATGCCAAGATTCTCGACTTGATTCAAAAGGACGCGTCCTTGTCAGTGGCTGATATTGCCGACCGTGTGGGCTTGTCCTCATCGCCCTGCTGGCGTCGAATCAAGCGCATGGAAGAGGCCGGGATCATTGAAGGCCGGGTCACTTTGCTCAATCGTCACACGCTTGGACTGGGTTTTGAAGTGGTTGCAAATGTGAAGCTGGCTTTGCCAAGCAATGAAAATCTCGATGCGTTTGAAAACCTGGTTCGCAAATGGCCTGAAGTCATGGAATGCATGACCGTCACGGGCGCAGTCGACTATATTATTCGCGTCGCGACGACAGATATGTACGCCTATGACAAATTCCTGCGCGAGAAGCTCTTAGGCTCAGCGCTGGTTTCAGACGTGCAATCGCGGATCATCATCAATGTGGCCAAGCGAACCACCGCTGTGCCACTGGGCTTGGTCAGTGATTACACCCCGCCCGCTTATGGATCGAGCTAAAGCCGGGTATTCGACCGCTCGGCCGAAATGGCGCGGCGCATAAGCAAAACCCCTCACCAATCTGGCAAGGGGTCCACGAACTAGGTTTGCGAGACGGTCGGGATTAAACCCGCTCGACACACATGGCGATGCCTTCCCCGCCGCCAATGCACAAAGACGCCACGCCTTTTTTGACGTCTCGGTCTTCCATCGCGGCGAGCAATGTGATCAAAATCCGCGCGCCAGAGGCCCCAATCGGATGACCCATGGCACATGCGCCGCCATTGACGTTGACTTTGTCATGGCTGAGGCCGAGCTCTTTCATGGCGATCATTGGCACCACCGCAAAGGCTTCATTGATCTCCCAAAGGCCCACTTCGTCTTTCGACCAACCGGCTTTATCAAGCGCTTTCTCCATTGCGGGGACCGGCGCTGTGGTGAAATATTCAGGCTCATGCGCATGGCTTGAAGAGGATACGATTTTCGCAATCGGACGAAGGCTACGGGCTTCAGCTTCAGAGGCTTTCATCAGCACCAAAGCTGCCGCCCCATCGGAGATCGCCGAGGCATTCGCGGCTGTGACCGTGCCGTCTTTGTTGAATGCCGGGCGCAAGGATGGGATTTTGTCTGGACGCGCTGTACGCGGCAGCTCATCCACGTCGACCGTGGTTTCGCCCTTGCGGCTGGCAATCGTGACGGGCGCAATCTCGCGCTTGAACTTTCCGGTCTCGGTGGCGTCCTGTGCGCGTTTGAGAGTCTCGAGCGCATAGGCATCCTGTTGCTCGCGGGTGAACTGATACTTCTCGGCGATCATGTCCGCAAACACGCCCATCGGCCCGCCTGCATAAGCATCTGTCAGGCCGTCCAAGGCCATATGATCTTTGGCGCCCATGTCGCCATATTTATGGCCTTTACGGACATCCATGAGATGCGGCGCATTGGTCATGCTTTCCATACCACCGACAATCACGATATTGGCATCGCCGGAGGCAATCGCCTGGCGTCCCATGACAGCGGCTTGCAAGCCAGAGCCGCACATTTTGTTGATGGTGGTCGCCTCTAGTCCTTTATCCATTCCGGCTTTGAAGCCGGCTTGGCGGGCGGGGGCTTGGCCTTGGCCAGCGGGCAAGCAATTGCCCATAATGATTTCATCTGCCTCGTCCGCGCCGAGCTTGGCTTCGGCGACGGCAGCTTTGACGGCAATGGCGCCGAGCTCATTCGCCGACATGGCTTGCAAGTCGCCGAGCAGGCCGCCCATTGGCGTACGTGCCATTCCAACGATGACGACGGGATCTGTTTCTGACATGGGACGTGCTCCTGTTTTGGTCATTAAGGTCTCAGCCTTTTGTGCATCTGCGAACAAATGCCGCCGAACAGGTCACTAGGTCAAGTCCATCCTTGGTCGAATACGTCCCAAACTGGCTATCGCACCCGTTGCGGCGCGGTGGCGTCCAAGCTGACCGCCCGCTCCATAATGTCGATCAGCTCATCATTGATTTGATCGACCGAATAGACTTTGACATGACGCAGCGATTTGCCGGTGCCTTCAATACGGTCGAGATAATCATCCGCCAATCGTACGCCCTGCCAGAGCTGGAGATTGCACCGATCCGCTTGGCCCATAACCGAAAAGACGCGCTCATTCCCACTCCAACAGGGCGTGCCCCAAGCCAGCTTAACGGTTAAATGCGGCCATTGAGTCTTAATCACATCTTCCAACGCGATGGCGATGGTCTTTTGATGGGGGGCTAAGCTGGTAAAATACGCCCGGACGGTTTTTGGCTTTGGCATGCTCCGCTCCACCCCTCATTTCGATCCCGGAACGAAGCTTAACCCAGTGTGCGCTGCACAAACCATAGGTGAACGGACTTTTTTTTGAACAAAATGTCGCGTTGAAGCAGGCCTGTGCACCTGCTCCAACTTAGGTCCGTGCGCTTGCCTACCAGATGCGGATTCGCTGTTCGGCGGGCAGATAGAGCTCGTACTCTGGGCCGACATTGAACGCTTCATACCATTCATCGAAATTACGGACGATGCCATTGACTCGATAATAAGGCGGGCTGTGCGGGCCGCGGATCAATTGCTGACGCAGCGCCTCTTCGCGATACTTGTTTCGCCAAGCCTGCGCCCAAGCCATGAAGAATCGTTGATCACCGGTCAGACCGCCAAGAATGGGGGCTTCTTCTTTGGTGCTGATCTCGCCATCGCCATCTGTGTCCAGGCTCATTTTATAGGCTTTGTAAGCCATAGAGAGCCCGCCCAAGTCGCCCGTATTCTCGCCAAGGCCAAGCCGGCCATTGACGCAAGTTTCGCCCTCATCAAGTGGACAGAACGCATTATACTGATCGACCAGCGCATCGGTGCGCGCCTCAAAAGCCGCTTTGTCTTCGGGGGTCCACCAATCACGAAGCACGCCATTGCCATCTGACTTGGAGCCTTGGTCATCAAATCCGTGCCCGATCTCGTGTCCGATGACACCGCCAATCGCGCCATAATTAATCGCCGGATCGGCATCTAAATTGAAGAAAGGTGGTTGCAAGATGGCAGCCGGAAAAACGATCTCATTGCGGTTCGGGCTATAATAAGCATTCACCGTTTGTGGCAACATGAACCATTCAGTTTTGTCGATGGGCTGACCAAGCTGGCTCAGCATGTCTTGATAGGCCCAATCGGCGGCAGCCATCGCGTTTTCAAACGCAGTGTCGCCAACCACCAGTGAGTCATAGGTTTCAAACTTCTCTGTATAACCAATCTTCGGCGTAAACTTTGCCAGCTTATCGCGGGCTTCGACTTTAGTGTCCTCGCCCATCCAATCGATCTCATCGAGATTGTCTGCCATCGCGAGTCGCAAATTCGCGACCAGATCATCCATCGCGGCTTTGTTCTCTGCTGGGAAATAGCGCTCCGCATAGACTTTGCCGACCGCTTCTCCGAGCGCGCCCTGAACCGCTGTGACACCGCGCTTCCACCGCGGACGCTGTTCTTCCTGACCGCGCAATTGCTTGGCGAAAAACTCGAAAGTCGCGTCATCAATTGCTTTTGGCAGGATCGCCGAATTATCGGACAGGAAATGCGCCGTTAGATAGGCTTTCCAGTCTTCAATCTCTGCGCTGTTCATGACGTCCATAATGCCGGCAATGCCGCCACCAGAAATTTTCTCAACTTGCTCATCGGTCAAGCCAAGGGTTTCGATCTCCTCAGCGTCCGGCATGACTTGGCGAACAACAAATTGCTCTTGGTCAGCAATCCCGAGCCCCTCTAGCAGAACCGTCACCGGAAACGCCCCGGCCATGGCGATCAAGTCATCGCGGCTGAGCTTATTATAGGTCAGATTGCGATTGCGACCGACCGTGCGGTCCCAATGCGCTTTGGCAATTTCCGTTTCGAGCGCCATGACCCGGGCCGCAGCGCCTTCCGGATCTTCTTCACCGGCTTGCTCGAGCAAGAAAGTAAGATAGCTGACATAACCGGCGCGGGTTTCGACGTTTTTGCCATCATCGGTGAGATAGATGTCACGATCTGGCAGACCGAGGCCCGCTTGAGTGACGTAGAAAATGTAATTCTCGGTATCCTTGGAGTCGATATCGACCCAACCGCCGAGCGGGGCCGCATAACCGGTCGCAGCAAATACGCGGGCTAAGTCTTCTTTGGTTTCAATCGCCTGAATGCGGTCAAGATGGGCTTGGATCGGGCTGAGCCCTAACGCCTCAATCGCGTCGGTATCGACAAACGCGTTGTAATAGGCGGCGACTTTGCCTTCGAGGGTAGCCGGGTCAGGTTTTGCTTCGGCGAGATCATCAATAATAAATTTGACTCGCTGTTCTGACTTTTCGCGCAGCAGTGTGAAAGATCCATAACGGGTGCGGTCGGCCGGCATCTCGAACTCATCATACCAAGTCCCGTTGACGTGGCGGAAGAAATCATCGCCTGGGTGCATGCTGGTATCACGAGAATACAGGTCGAGGCCGAACTCACCCCAATCATCGCGTGAGGTGGTTTCAACAATTCGCGTCTCGGCGGGTTGAACTTCATCCGCTGGCGCGGTCGTTTGAACGGCCTCTTGTGCGCCGCACGCACTCAATAGGGCAATAGCACTGCCCGCCATCAATAGGTTTTTCATGTGTCTCTCCCTGACAACAAGATTGAAATTTATTATTCAGCTGGCATTGGTCGCGGCGTCTCCGCGCTGGTACCGATAAGTTCCTCGCTATCAATGGTCACTTCGCCAGAATAGGAGTCGCCGATTTTGCGGTACGGACGACCGCCCCAGCTCCATCTGAAGACGCGCCCAATTTCGACGCCAACTGCATAAAGCGTGGGCACTAAGAGCAGCGATACAAAGATCGCAAAGGCGACCGCATAGCCGAGTGAAATCACCATAGGTTTGAGGAATTGCGCTTGGATCGAACGCTCTGCAATCAGCGGCAAAATGCCAACAAACGTGGTCACCGAAGTCAGCAGGATCGGTCTAAAGCGCGACACGCCAGCATCGACCAGAGCCTGCACCGCGCCAATGCCTTCCTCGCGTTTTCGATTGACGAAATCGACGAGCACCAGATTGTCATTGATCACGACCCCGGCGGCCGCCGCGATCCCGAAGATCGAGAACATCGCCATGGACGTGCCAGTGATCCAGTGTCCGATAATCGCCCCCGTCAATGCGAACGGAATGGCGGTCATCAATAGCAGCGGCTGCGCATAAGATCGGAACGCAATCGCCAATACCAAATACATGCAGAATATCGCCCCAAAAGCGAGCATTTGGAGCTCGCGGAAGAAGCGTTGCTCTTCTTCAAAGCCCCCCGCAGCACCGCGTTCAATGTCTGGGAATTGCTTCTCAAACTCGGGCCAGAAATTTAGGTTCATATCGGCAATCACCTGTCCGCGTCCGCCATCGCCTTTGACTTCGGCACGCACCGAGACAGAACGCGTTCGATTGCGACGCAAGATACGATTGATCCCTGGCGCATACGTAAAGTCAGCCACTTGCGTGAGCGACAATTCGCGACCGTCAGCGGTGCGGATGCGCAGATTGTCGAGACTATCAAGATCTGTCCGCGCGTCCTTGGGCAGACGCACCATCACGCGTACATCTTCGCCATCACGCGGCAATCGCTGCGCTTCTAACCCGAAATAAGCCTGGCGAACTTGTTGAGAGACATCGGCCAGCGTAATCCCCAGGGCTTCCGCGCCAGGCTTCAATTCGATCTGAAGTTCATCTGCCGCAGCGGTGAGATTGTCGCCAATGTCATAGGCCGCCGCATAAGTCGCCAATTGCTCTTGAACCACAGCGGACGCTTCGCGCAGGCGGTCTAAATCCGGATGGTTGAGTGCGAACCGAACGCCAGTATCACTTTCATTATCGGTGAAATCAAAGACGATTTCTTCCGCATCTTGGATCGGTCCGACATAATTGCGAATGGTCTCAGAAATCTCTCGCGTAGACAGCAATTCTGGACGGTTCTCCGGCGGCACCAAGCCGATCCAAGCTTGAACGCGGCTGCCCGAGGCGACCACAGAGGCGCCGTCAATCACGCCGCCATCATAATCACCGCGATCGCGTAGAATTTGGCTGTTCCATTCTGAGTTTAAGGAATTTTCCGCCGCATCAATCCCCGCTTGCAATTGGTCTCGCACACGCAAGGTCCGCGAGAATGGGGTGCCATCCG
>JBCBYJ010000115.1:0-6158 GCA_039815905.1 Pseudomonadota bacterium
GCCGATCATGCTATTCCAACCCAGGACCGGGCGCGACCGTTCAAAGATCAACTGGCCGCTGCACAAGTCCGTCGCTTGATTGAAAATGTCGAAACCTTTGGCCTGCCTTACGTGCCGCTGGAGGATGATCGACATGGCATCGTCCACATAATTGGCCCAGAACTCGGCTTCACGCTGCCCGGTGCGACTCTGGTGTGCGGCGACAGCCATACCTCGACCCATGGCGCGTTCGGGGCGCTGGCTTTCGGCATTGGATCGAGCGAATGCGAAACGGTGTTCGCGACGCAGTGTTTGCGACAAGCCAAGCAGAAGACACTGCGCGTCAAGCTGACCGGAACCCTTGGTGTGGGCGTTGCGATCAAAGACATCGTGCTGGCCTTGATCGCTGAGATTGGCACGGCAGGCGGGCAGGGCTATGCGATAGAGTATTGCGGTCCGGTGGTCTCGGCGCTTTCGATGGAAGCCCGCATGACCCTCTGCAACATGTCCATCGAGGCGGGCGCGCGTATCGGGATGATCGCGCCAGATGAAACCACGTTTGAGTATCTCTCGGACAAGCCGCTCGCTCCAAAGGGTGTGCTGTGGGATGAGGCGTTTGCCTATTGGCGCACGCTTCAAACGGATGACGATGCGGTGTTCGACAAATCGGTGGAGATCGATGTTTCCGAGATCGTTCCGATTGTCTCTTGGGGCACGACGCCCGCCGACTCGCTTCCCATTACCGGTACAATACCCGACCCAAACACAGAAGCGGATGCTGGTCAGCGCGCGCGCTTGAGTAAGAGCTTGGACTATATGGGTTTGACGCCCGGCGATCGGATCGACCGAATTAAAATAGACCGGGTCTTCATTGGCTCTTGCACCAATAGCCGGATCGAAGACTTGCGCGCAGCTGCGGCAGTTTTGAAAGGACGCAAAATCGCCAAAGGTGTGTCCGCGATGGTGGTGCCGGGATCGGCCTCTGTGCGCTTGCGCGCTGAAGCGGAGGGTCTGGACAAGATTTTCAGCGCTGCGGGCTTTGAATGGCGCGATGCTGGGTGCTCCATGTGCGTCGCGATGAACCTGGACCGGTTGAAGCCGGGTGAACGCTGTGCCTCGACGTCCAATCGAAATTTTGAGGGCCGACAAGGCCCAGGTGGACGCACGCATCTGATGAGCCCGCAAATGGCGGCGGCTGCGGCCATCTTTGGCCATTTGGGCGATGTCCGCCAATTGATGGAGCGCGCCTATGCGTAAGTTTGAAACTCTGGTCAGCATTGCGGCGCCTTATAATGAGTCCGATGTCGATACGGATGCGATTTTCCCGGCACGGTTCTTATTGCTGCTCAACCGCGCAGGTCTGGGCAAACACTTGTTCAATGATTTGCGAACGCCCCCCAATGCGAAAGATCCGTTCGTTTTAGATCGCCCAGACTTCAAACAGGCTCAAATTTTGGTCGTCGGTGAGAGGTTTGGGATCGGCTCCAGCCGCGAGCATGCGGTTTGGGCGATGAGCGATGTTGGCATTCGCTGTGTGATTGCCCGCAGCTTTGGCGACATTTTCCGCGCCAATTGCTTTAAGAATGGCGTTTTGCCGATCGCATTAGATACCGCTCAACATATGCGCGTTCTCGCCGCCGCCAATCGCGGAAAACCTTTGACCGTGGACCTTGAGACCAAGCTTATCAAATTATCCGCTGGCTCGGACATCGCTTTTGACGTGCCGGATCAACAAAGACGCGCTCTGATGCTGGGGCAAGATGAGATTGGCGCTATTCTCGATGAGGATGCCGATACGATCGCCGCGTTTGAGGCGCAACAAAAACAAATTATGCCCTGGCTCTCTGTCTCGCCCGAGCCGCTTTCCAGCTTTTATCCGACCCACCCCTCAAAGGACGCTGAGCCATGACCAAACCGAGTTTGAAAACCGCACTTGAATCAGGTCAGTTTGTCGCCGCACCCGGTGTGCACGATATGATTACGGCCAAAATCGCAAACAAAGTCGGGTTCGATTTTGTCTTTGCCTCAGGCTATTGGATGTCGGCGTCAGCGTATGGATTGCCGGATGCTGGAATTGCAACCTACACCCAGATGCTAGATCGGGTGGCGACATTGGTTGAGTCCTGTGATGCGGGTGTGATTGCCGATGCCGATACCGGCTATGGCGGCTTGCTCAATGTGCATCGCACCGTGCGCGGCTATGAACAGGTCGGTGTCAGCGCCATTCAACTTGAAGATCAAGAATTTCCGAAGAAGTGTGGGCACACGCCGAATAAACGCGTCGTCGCGCAAGAAGACATGGTCCAGAAGATTCAAGTCGCCTGCGATGCCCGTCAATCTGAAGAGACCCTGATCATCGCGCGCACCGATGCCAAACAGCCTTATGGCTTTGACGCTGCGCTAGAACGCTGTCACGCCTATGCCGAAGCCGGGGCTGACATTATCTTTTTCGAAGCGCCGCAAAGCGAAGACGAGATGCGTCGCGCGTGCGGCGCCATCGACAAACCCATGCTCGCGAATATGGCGACCGGCGGGGTCACTCCGATTCTTCCCGTCGATCAGCTCAAAGACATTGGATACTCGATTGCGCTCTTCCCAGCGCTGGCGGCGCTCGCGGCGGCGGCTGCAGCAGAGAAAGCGCTGCTCGCTCTGAAACAAACCGGCGACTCTGAAAGCGGCGATGTGGATTGCTTCAGCTTTGAAGAGTTCAACCATCTTATCGGCTTCCCAGAAGTTTGGGCGTTCGACAAGAAATGGGCGGTCGCGCCCGAGTAGATACGGTCCACGCCTTAAGACTGCGGCGCCTGTTGCGGCTCAGGCTTTCTGAGATTGACGCGCCGCTTGGTCGCCAGCGATGCGGCCCAAAGAGGTCGCGGTGAGCAATCCATTGCCCGCCAAATAGCCGGCCGCCCCCGACCCAGAAATGCCACGCGCGGCGCCGCCGCCAGCAAAGAGGTTCGCAAAAGCCGACCCGTCTTGGCGCAACACCCGTGCGGTCGCGTCCACGCAGAGGCCCCCTTGGGTATGAAAGATTGCCCCCGTCACTTTGACGGCGAGATAGGGCGGTGCCAATTTGTGGCTCGGGTCAAAATGCCGTCCATATGGGTCTGCTGTTCCGGTTTTAATGGCCTCATCAACCGCTGCAAAGGTTGTTTCCAAAGCGCTCTGATCGACTGCGATCGCGTCTGCAAGCGAGGTCAGATCCTCGGCGCGGACAATCGCTCCGGCAGATTTCGCGTCGCGATAGTCATTGAATTGTAAGAGCACGCGCTCGATCCGCTCATCAAAGACGCTCCAGACGGTTCTTTGCGGTTGCGCGAGAACCGTCGCGGCTTGTTCAGAATACCCGCGGGCTTCGTTGGAAAAGCGTTCGCCGCGCCGGTTCACTTGGACGCCGCCTTCCATAATCGACGGCCAAAGGATCGGAATACTGTGGCCCGCGGCGAGTCCAGCGTGACCTTGATAAGCATCCATATCCGCCATCTCAGCGCCAATGCTGGCCCCCCACGTGGTCGCTAATCCTTGGCTGGCGGAATGCGTGTGTGGCACGGCATGTTCAAGCTCTGGAATATGTTTGGAAATCAATGCTGCATTGGCGGCAAACCCACAGCAAGCCAGCACCAAGGCATGGCAGCCGATTTCTTCGGTCGATCCATCTGGGCGCGTATAGCGGACCCCTTGAATGGTGGTGTCGTCATCGATGAGCAGAACGGTCGCGGTCGCTTCAGTGAGCACGGACGCGCCCGCCGCTATAGCGGCGGTCTCTAGGGCCGCCATCAATTCTTCGCCGGTTCGGTTGTGCGTGCCATACATCCGTCGCGCGCTATGTCCCGGATAGGTAAATCCCTCGACCAAAGTGAGGGGCACATGATGATCGTCTCTCAGCCACCGCACAGTCTCTGCTGAGATCTCGCATAACCGTTCGACAATGGCGGGATCGGCGCCCGATTTATTCTTCGCCATGATGTCATCGAAGAACTGTTTTGCAGTGTCAGCAATGTTCTCAGCGCGTTGCTCTGGCGTGCCGGCCGCAGGGATGAGACCGGTCGACATGGAGGTCGTGCCGAGCGGCGTCTTACTTTGCTCTAGCACCACGACTTCGACGCCGGCATCGCACGCAGCGAGCGCCGCTGTCAGCCCGCACCCACCGGCACCAATGATGAGCACATCGGCGACATAGACCTCGTCAGAAGGACCGTCCCAAACCTCAATTGTGGGGTTTGTCATGGCTTGGTCCCAAGTTTCGGAATGGTCAGCTTCTCAGTTGGGATCATCACAGTTTTCTGCTCTGTGAAAAGCTCTATTGAACCCGGCAAACCATCGCGTCCAATGCCGGAATTCTTGTATCCGCCAAACGGCGCGCGCAGATCACGTGCCATCGGCGTATTGACCCAGACCGTGCCGGCCTGGATTTGCATCGCAGTGGTCATCATCGTCTGAATATCTTGAGTCCAAATATACGAGACGAGGCCAAATTCGGAATCGTTGGCGATATCCACGGCGTCTTCAAGCGTGTCGAACACGATTAAAGAAGCGAATGGGCCAAAGATCTCTTCCTGGCAAACGCGATCGGAATTGGCTTGCGCTAAGGCGACAATCGGCGACGTAAACAGGCCGCCCGTTCCAGGGTCAGGGTGACCGCCAGAGCAGAGCAGTTTTCCGCCATCTTCAGCGACCGTACCGATGAAGCTCATGACCCGGTCATAATGTGATCGGAACGCCAATGGACCGATTTCGACATCCGGATGAAACGGATCGCCGACAATCATGTTTTGCGCGCGGTCCGCGAACGCATCGATAAACGCGTCGGCAATACCGCGCTGCACCAAGATGCGCGACCCTGCCAAACACTGCTCACCATTGCCAGCGAAGATGCCCAGCAACGAGCCGTCAATGGCGGCTTCGATATCTGCGCTGTCGGAAATGATGTTTGCCGATTTACCCCCGAGCTCAAGCGATAGTTTTTTCAAGCCTTGCGACGCGCTCTGCATGATCCGTTGGCCAGTTGATGTGCCGCCGACGAAATTTACCGCGCCGACTCTCGGATGTTCGACCATGGCCGCGCCCGCGACCGGACCGGTGCCATTGATCAAATGGATAGCGCCTTCTGGGATGCCCGCATCTAGCATCAGTTCAACCAGTCGATACAGGCTATAAGGCGTTTGCTCAGACGGTTTGACCAAACAGGAATTGCCCGTGATCATACAGGCGGCGATCTTCATACTGGCCAGCGCGAGCGGCGCGTTCCAAGGCGCTATGATCGCCCCGACGCCAATCGGCTCTTCGACAGAGAGGCTCAGGTAGCGACCTGTCTGAGTGTAAGTTTCGCCAGACAAAGTCGACGCGACGTCCGAGAAGAAGCGGAAATTTTGCGCCGAGCGAGCGACATGCATTCCGCGAAATTGCTGATACGGAATACCGGTCACGCAGGTCTGCAGGAAGGCGAGTTCATCCGCATTCGCATCGATCAAGTCGGCGATCGCGCGGAAGGTCTTTTGCCGTTCTTCTAACGGTCGGCCCGCCCAAGATTTTGACTCAAAGGTTTCATGCGCGATCTCGGCCGCGTGTGTCACTTGCTCAGCCGAGGCGGCGGAAACGGTTGCCAGCGTCTCTTCCGTTGCGGGATAAATAAGCTCCCACGTCCCACCGTCTCCGGTGACGGCCTGTCCGTTGATCAAACTGTGGACGGCGTTTGGATATGTGGTCCCAAACGACTCAGAGTGCTGTGCCAACGGGGCGGGGGCTATGAAGCGCGTCATCGAATGTCCTGATTGAATGCCCATTACGCCGCCGCGAGTTCAGCACTGCGGGCACGGGCAAGCTCTGCCTCATCAAGCCGATACATGAGAAGGAACGGAATGCAGGCAAGTGTGATGGCTGCCGGTAAAAGCGACATCCCGACTTTGACCGCGGTCAGCACCTGGTCGGGCTGCTCAACCGTTTCGCCAGGCGCGGTGACGATCAGGCCCTGGCTCTGCAATAAGAGACCAACCAGCAAGGGACCGATCGCGCCAGAGACCTTTTCCACCAAAGTGAAAACACCGCTCATGACGCCTTCGCGTGATTGTTGCGAGACCAGGCGATCATACTCCATCGTGTCTGGCAGAAGCGCCAAAGCACAGAGCAAGGTTCCGGTTGAAAACAGGCCACCGGCAATGGCGCGGGCATAGAAAAAGACT
>JBCBYJ010000116.1:0-6141 GCA_039815905.1 Pseudomonadota bacterium
ACGGTGTTCGCGACGCAGTGTTTGCGACAAGCCAAGCAGAAGACACTGCGCGTCAAGCTGACCGGAACCCTTGGTGTCTGCATATCCGGCACATAGGCGGGGCAGCTATGGTCGCGCAAACCAAGCTTTCGCTTTCTTCGCCTGCCGAAGACAGCGGTCTGATATCACCGACATTGGCTTCGTCGCCCGCTCAGCCGGTCCCGTTCAAAGCGGAAAGGATGCGCTCAACCAGCGCGCGTCCATCCTGGTTCAACTTATCTTGCAACGCCGCATCCGGTTGAAAGGCGTCAATGGCGCGCTCCGCATCGATGCCATTGTCTGCCAGCACGGCCTCAAGCACCGCCATACGGTCTTTCACCACC
This sequence comes from Pseudomonadota bacterium, assembly GCA_039815905.1. GTDB lineage: Bacteria > Pseudomonadota > Alphaproteobacteria > Caulobacterales > Hyphomonadaceae > Henriciella. The sequence continues at coordinate 363 of JBCBYJ010000116.1, forward strand.
CATAGCTCGTGGCAAAGCGTCATCACGGCTCTGCCGACCCCATCAATGTCGGTTTCCGACAAAAGCTTCTGGCTGGGCCGATTAAACTCGGTCGGATCTTTCGGCAGACTCATCCGGCTGGCTTTCGTCCTTGCACCACATGCGGGTAATTGAATGGCGCGTCGCCCGCCGCATTGACGTCGATAAAGCCGACCTCTTTCGCAATTTCAGCCAGATCGAGCGACGCAGAGGCGCGCCAATGCGGCTCACCGCCATACCGTGCACCGGCATCGGCTTTCCAGACATCAAACTTGTCCATGTCTGCATAGCGGGTCACGTCGCTCATAATCATATCGCCGCCCGGCTTGAGCACGCGGAAGGCTTCTGCGAACACTGCTTTCACGATCTTTTTCGGAATCTCGTGCAATAAAATATAAGACGCCACGAGATCGAAACTCTCACCCTCAAAACCCGTCGCTTCTGCGTGGCCTTGATAGAGCTTCCAGGCATAGCCCTTTTCGTTCGCCACACGCTGGGCATGTTCGAGGACGCGCGGCGATAAGTCGATCCCGGTAATCTCAGCGTCCGGATAGGTCTCCGCAAGGGCTTGCGTGAAATGACCGGTTGAGCATCCCATATCTAGGATCTTGTCATAATGATCCTGCGGTGGACGCTCCGCGACCGTTTTACGTTGTTTGAAAATACCGCCCGGAAAAATTGCATCGACCATTTTTCGATGCACGATTTCTCCGTGAATGAAACCCGCATAGTCATGGCCGTCCCATCCGCCTTCGGTGCGGTGAAAATCAACATTCGCCCAATAAGCGGGCGCTTTCATATCCGGGTCCAAGTGCAGGTCGGTGTCACCCTCGACCAGCGTATCCAGGCTTGGTTGTAGATCGTCTTGGATCTCTTCAAACGCCTTGGTCGCGATGGCGCCGTGATTGCGCGCGTGCCAGTCGCCCATGAGGCGTTTAACGCGGTTCGCGCGGGAGCCTTCGATCCGCTCATTCATCAGAGCAAGACGTTGATCAAGATTATCCGGTAAGGCATTGATATCACCGGCTAATTCTTTGGCTTCACGCTCTGCTTGCTGGCGAACCGCGGTGCCACCATGAAAGAGATTGGTTAGAAAATCGACCGATGCACGACCGCGTTGCTTCAATATGGGTGTCAGGCTCTTGTCACTCACTGGGTCTCTCCATTCTATGCTCTGCTGCAACCTTCATATTGGTGAGGTCTGACCAATCTAACAGTTGCGTTTCATCCTCGTCGTCTATCGCGTCAAGAAACCGATCTATGGCGCCAACCAAATGTTGGACCGCAAAGGTCCGCGCCGACAAGGCGTCGCCTGCAAGGTCAGTCTCTCGACCATATGCGCCATTTAAATAGTGATCCATGCCCGTGTATACCAGCGAGACGGTCTGATCATGGGTCGCCGCCTCGTAGCTGACTAAATGATCGCGCCAATCGTCAACAAAGCCGGGCAATATGTCAGTTGTTCCCGTGACGACGAGCTGCGGGCGCTCGACCTTCGCCCAGCCTTCGGCTTCCATCACGCCCGTCATTGGACCAGGCGGCGAAATCGCGATCAGGGCATCTGGCCGATCATCCGGCGACACTGTTAGCGCCGCCGCCGGACCCGATAGACTGGCCCCGCCGGCAATCTGCGCAATCAAACCGCCAAACGAATGCCCGACTGCGAAAACGGTCTCAACTTTTAGCTCGCCAGCGATCACAGCATAGTCTTCCACCCGCTTGCCCATGGCATCTGGTTGGCCATAAGCCTCTCGGTTCGGGTGCGCTTCAGAGTCGACATGATTGGGCGCCGCAATCCGGTACCCAGCGCGCGCGAGCGGCAAGAGTATCGCGTCATATCGATCATATGTCGAAAACGCGCCATGTGAGAAAATCACAAGCGGACAATCGGAACATCCGACCGGCTCGATCAGGCGCAGCGGGATGGCTCTGCCATCGGCAGCGCTGAGCTCGGTGAGCGTGTCGCTAAGCTGATAAGGTTGCGGATTGGGGCGCGCATCATCTTCGAAACTCATCCCGGCTAGGAGGGTGTTCGGCAGTTTCGAATTATCCCACTCTAACCCCTCGTCGGGACGAATGCCGGTGCGCAAAATCACAAGGTCTGCCGACGGGATGACATAGCCGACCTGATGACCGTTCCCGTCAAACAAAAACACATCATCGGCCAAATAAGGCTCGCTATGCAAATTGTGGCCAAACGGACGGTCTAAGTTCATCGCGCCGCGGCGCTCGATAAAATCACCGCCAATATAGACGCCCATGCCAGCGTGAGGATGCTGCGGCGTCGGCGTGCGCATCTCGGTCACGTAGCCATCGGGCAGCAAAGTCTGACCCTGCCAATCGCCGTCCTGCAAGAGCAGAATCGCGAGACGCAAGAATGCCTCTGGCGGCAACAGCGCGCAGCATCCCGAATGCGCCGTACCGCCCGGTCGGTTCACCCAGATCTCGCCGCCAGGCGCGCCAATTGGCAGCAAAATCTGTTGTGAGACCCAGTCTTCATAGGACTGCCCTGTCGCGCGCTCAATCAATGGCGCGACAAGCTCTGAATTGGCATTCGCATATTCGTAGCGCGTCCCCGGTTCATCGACGAGCGGGTAATCATTGATGATGATTTCATCATGCTTGGGATGGAGATAGGCGCGATTGAGAATATCTTCGGCGGTATCGGCAAAGCCTTGCGGGAGCAATCCGGTGCGCATGTCGAGCAAATGGCGGATCAGGATTTCCGACCGCTCATCATTCTGCCATTCCGGGAAAAAGTCAGCGACGGGCTGATCCAGCGACGCGATATGCCCCTCAGCGATTGCCCGTCCGACGGCAATCGTCGCAAGCGGCTTGGCGAGCGATCTCGAAATAATCGGCGTTGCACGCTCGTTGGCGCCAAAATAGGTTTCGGAGACCACTGCGCCTTTGTGCCAAATGATCAAAGACGATGAGTTCATCTCTCCGGCATAAGCAATGGCGGCATTGATGGCCTCGCCTGAAATCGCGGTCGGCGGGCTGACGGGAAGCGGCATGGCCGGTTCGGCGCCGATGAGCGGCACCAGCGGATCATACGCACTCAACCCGGTCGCGCCGCCGCCAAAAAAGGCATCAAATCGGTCTTGATAAAGCGCCTCAGAGGTGGCGCCATACTGACTTTGATCGGTGGCGCAGGCTGAGATCAGCGTTGCACTCAACCCGGCTGCCCAGAACAGAATCTTTCTCATCACCATGATTTTCTTCTAGCAGCGCACGACGCGCCGCGAAGCGTTTCCGCCTAAATGTTCTCAGAGCGGATAAACGTGGAGTCGCGTTGAACAAAACCGGCTGATAGCTCTAACGCTAAAGCTGAAGAGGAGCGTATTATGAAACCTGTTAAATCCGTTTTAGCGGCGTCAGCGCTTCTCTTTGGGTTGGCCGCGTGCACCTCATTAGAGCCGAGCGAAACGCCGACACCGGCGGACGCGGACGCAGAAACCACTGCAACCCTTGAGACCGCTGACGCGCCGGCAGAAGCGGTGACAGCGCCGCCGCCAGGGCCGCCAAGCTTCTCGACCGCGATCTTGCGAAACCTGCCGAGCGGCATCGTCGCCGGCGCGGAAACGCCGCGCACCTTCACTCAAACTGAGACCCTAACCGACTTTTCCGCAGCCTCTGATTATGCCGAAGCGATGCAAAGTTTTGCATTCCTGGTTTGGCATGATGGGGCGTTGAAATATGCAGAATATTTCGCACCGCATAATGAGACTTTGCGTCCGGAAAGTGCCTCGATGCACAAATCCGTCGCTGCATTGGTCATTGGGGCCGCGATCGATGCGGGATACATTTCCGGCACGGATGCGGAGATCGGCACTTACATCACGGAATGGGCCGAGGATCCGCGCGGCGACATCACAATCGAACAACTGCTCACCATGAGCAGCGGCCTGAAACCGCTGTCTTCAGATGGCGGGATGCAGTCGGATAGCATGCGCTTCATGCGCGGCGAGAATGCGCGCGAGACTTTGCTCAACCTTGAACTGTCAAACGCGCCAGGGTCTGTTTTTCATTATGCTGGCACCGTCAACCAATTGCTCGGGCTGATCATTGAGCGGACCTCAGGCCAGCCATATGAGCAGGTTCTCTCCGACCGCATATGGGCGCCGATCGGTGCCGGAGACGCCTTGGTCTGGCATAATGAACCCGACGGATTTGCGCGCACGCATACAGGTCTTCTCGCCGTCGCCGAAGATTGGCTCAAAATCGGTTTGCTGGTCAAAGATCTTGGCGCTCTCGGGGATGATCAAATCGTCTCTGCAGACTTTGTTGCGGCGATGACGTCGCCCTCATCCGCCAATCCAAATTACGGCTATCAGACCTGGCTTGGAACGACCTTCGAAGCACAGCGATATTATAATGATGCCAAACAAGGTTTCGCGATTCTCGCCAGTGAGCCCTTTTTAGTGGATGACATGATTTATTTTGACGGCTTCGGCGGCCAGCGGGTCTATATCAGTCGCAGCTTGGACTTGGTCATCGTCCGCAGCGGCGAAATCAGATTTGATTGGGATGATACCAAACTGCCAAACCTGGTAATTACGGCGCTGCAAGCGGACTAGTTAAGCCGCATCCTTCAGGATCATGGCCGCAGCTTTTTCACCAATCATCAAGGTTGGAGCATTTGTATTGCCATTCGTCACCGTCGGCATGACTGACGCATCCGCGACGCGCAAACCGGCCACCCCGCGCACGCGCAAGTGTGGATCGAGCACAGATGCCTCATCGCCCCCCATCCGACAGGTCCCACTGGCATGATCGCCGCGAAACGCTGTTTGGCGGATGAAGCTCATGTAAGCCTCATCCGGGCTGTCCGGTGTGAGGTCTTGATCGAGCGGACCTATAATCCCTTGAAGGGCGGGCGCCGTCAGAAGTTCCACGGCTTTGCGCGCGGCAATAACGAGCCCGTTCAAGTCGGCTTCCGCGCCGAGCAATTCATGCTCAATCAGCGGTGGCGCGAGCGGATCCGATGAGGTCAGCAGAACCCGTCCCCGGGCTTCCGGTTGTAAAATCAACGCCGCAATCGAAACGCCATTTTCGCTGAGCACCGTCGCTTTCTTCTTTTTCTCGTCATAGGAGAACACGGCAGGCGTGACCAAAAGCTGGATGTCTGGCGGCACGCGCGATGGGTCGCTGCGGGTCAGTATTTGCGCGACCGCCGCACACGACGTCGCTGGCCCGCGCCCCCGAAACAACCAATCGGCGAGGACAAATGGCAAGCGCAAAGGATGGGCGGCCGCGTTCAGGGTCTTCATTTGGCTTTTCGCCGTCAAATAGACTGCAGGGTGTTCCATCAGGTTTTGGCCGACGCTCGGCGCCTCATGGACCATGGGGATGCCATGATCCGCGAGCACGTCTGCAGGTCCAATGCCGGACAACATAAGCAGTTTTGGAGAGCCCATTGCGCCCGCGCTGAGAATGATTTCTTGGCTCGCCTTTGCCCGCTTATCTTGCCCCTTATGCCGGAAAGTGACCCCGGTTGCGCGCCCCGCTTCAATCTCAATCCGCGTCGCGTGCGCTGCGTGGAGAATGGTCAGGTTTGGACGCTTGCGAACCGGGTCCAGGAAAGCGCGGGCAGATGACATACGGCGCCCGTTTTTCTGGCTGGCCTGCGCATAGCCAACCCCGGTCTGATGTTTGCCATTATAGTCTTTATTCAACGGGTGACCGAGATCCTGAGCGGCCTCTACAATCCGGTCGACCACCGGAAGAGTGTAGCGCGCAAAGGTCACAGGCTGCGGTC
>JBCBYJ010000117.1:0-6113 GCA_039815905.1 Pseudomonadota bacterium
ACAGATCAGTGCCGTTGAGATTGTCGCCAAGCCGTTTGCCATCAAACTTGGCCGCCAGCGCCAGGCCCGAACCATCCGGCAAGAGGGCGTCTACCGTCTGCAGTGTGTCGCGATACTTCCAGTCCTTACGAGCAACATTGGCGCAATGCGCATTCAGAAAAGCGATGTGCGTCGGCGTGCGCGACTGAGCGCGATCGGCGATCCAATAAATTGTTTCCGCCATGCTTGTCGCGGCGACTTTGTATCCAAGAATGTCAGTCGTCTCTAATCGTCGGGTCGGTCCAACTTGTGGGCGACGAAATGGGATGACGGCGCGTTCGATTGCCATGGGGTGCTCCTGCGGTTCTTTCATTCAGGGTCCCCGTCGCAGAAAGCATTCCGAAGCCTCGACTGGAATAAAAGTTAAATAAAAACAGTGTTTTGGAGCGGAGGGCTTGCCGATTGTGCGGCGGCCCAACTGCATCTTGCGGCAATCCTTTTCTGCATTTTGCGAGTGGTTTCGCGAATTGCAGATTGCAAATCCATCTGTGCCAAGTAAGAAAAGTCAACAGATACAATGTGTTATCGGCGGTGCCGCGCGTCCGCTCAAAGTGCAGCGATTCTTGAACCTGTTTCTCCAGACTCACACTGGAGGTCTCCGTGCTTAAAATCGCTCAACAGATGCTGGCCAAGCTTGCGGCTCAAAAACTGACCCGAAACATCGGGTGGCTCACCGGAGCTGAATTGATCAGCCGGGTCGGCCGCGTCGTCGCCGCGATCATCTTGGCCCGCCAACTTGATGCCGTTGCCTTTGGGATCGCTGCGATCGCGTTGACGATTTTTGAAATCACGCGCGTGTTCACAGAGAATGGGATTGGCGCCGCGGTTATCCGCGCGACCGACGAGGCTTTTCATCGCATAGCGAACACGGCACATCGCCTGATGTGGGGGGTCTGTCTCGTCCTAGCGCTGGTGCAAGGACTTGCAGGTCTGATTGTCGAGATGGTGTTGCCCGGACGCGGCGCCGGATTGATGGTGGCGATGCTCGGGATCGTGTTCCTGTTCATGCCGTTTGGCGTCATGCACGCTTACTGCCTGTTGCGCGCCCAGCGGATGAAAGAACTCGCCGCCATTTCCACCGCGCAAGTGGCTGCAGATCATGTCCTAACAGCGATCCTGGCGATTTGCGGATTTGGGGCATGGGCGATTGTTTTGCCGAAACTCCTAACCGCGCCGATTTGGTTGATCGGCATGATGCGAACCAAGGCCTGGTCACAAGACGCGGCATCTGGCTACGCGCCGATGGCTGGCATTCTAAAATTTTCCCTGCCCGTCTTGGGTTCAGAACTGATGTGTGCATTTCGCGATCAGCTCGACAAGGTCGTCATTTGGCTGACCTTTGGGGTCGAATTGCTGGGCTTATACTATTTTGCCTTCAATGCCGGACTGGGCATCTCGACCGCCCTCAATCGCGCTTTCACGAACGCTGTCTATCCGCATCTTTGCGCCGCGACGAATACTGTAAAGGCCTATCGCAAAGCGGTGCTAAGTCTTGGACTGCCTTTTAGCGCGCTTTACGTCCTTCAGGCGGGTCTCGCGCTTTATTATGTGCCGGTTGTTTTTGGACCCGATTGGGCCTCTGCGGCCAGTTTAGTCGCCGTCCTTTGCTTGGGCGGCCCAGCGCGCCTGCTGATTGATGCGGCCCGCATGAAGGCCCGCGCAGAGGGACACTCTGGATGGGACTTTGTGATGTCGCTTGGGTTCAGCGCCAGCGTGCTTCTGCCCTTCCTCTTATTCGCTGAGCAAGGCCTGCTTTTCGTCGCCATGGCCTCAACAGCCAACGCCACGGCGTTCGCCTTGGCCATCACTCAAGTCGCGTGTCGCAAACCCGACGCGTTCGCATCCGTCAAACTAGGAGCTTCCTCATGAGCCAGTATCCGGCCGTCTCGATCATCATGCCAGCCTATAATGCGCGCCACACGATTTCGGACTCGATTGCCAATGTGCAAGCGCAGACGTTGCAGAACTGGGAGTTGATCATCGTCGATGATGGATCGACGGATGAGACCGCCCAGATTGCGCTTCGCGCGGCAGCGGCGGACCCTCGCATCTGTGTTCTGCAAAGGCGCAATCATGGACCGTCCGTGGCGCGCAATGCGGGCGCCGATCTGGCGCGTTCGCAGATCCTTGCATTCTTGGACGCAGATGATTTTTGGGCGGCAGACCGCTTGTCCGGAATGCTCAAAGCGTTTCGAGATTTGCCGCACGCTGGCGTCTTGTTTAGTCGAACGCGATTTGTCGATGCCGACACGCTGCGTCCTGGCACGATGACCCGCCACCGGGCGCGATTGAAAGCGGTCGACATTATGGCGGAGAACGCGCTGTGCAGCACGTCCAATATTGTCTGCCTAAGGTCCGTCTTCCGCGAAACCGGGGGCTTCACGCCAGGGCTCAATCATGCCGAGGACCAAGACTGGCTGCTTCGGGTCGCGCTCGACGATAAGTGGCAGATATTGGGGATCGATCAGGAATGGTTTTTCTATCGCTCTGATGCCGAGAGCCAGTCAGCCGATTTAGAAGCGATGCGCGCCGGCTGGCACCGCATGGTCGAAGCTGCGAAGATCCAGTATCCCGACCGCGCACCGCACGCGGCGCGCCGCGCTTATGGCCCGATCCATCGCCAATTGGCCCGCCGAGCGTTGCGCATGGGTCGCTCGAGGGACGCCCTCAACTATCTTCTCATGGGCTTGCGCAAGGACCCGCTGCTCTTGCTGCGCGAGCCCAAACGAACCGGACTGACGCTTGCCGGCGCTTGTCTGACTTTCCTACCACACCCCGCCTTTAAGGAGCTTGTCGCAAAATGAGGAGACCCACCGTATCTGTCATCATGCCGGTTTATAATACGGCGAAATATGTTGAAGCCGCCATACAGTCCGTGTTGGCGCAAACCTTCACGCAATTTGAGCTTCTGATCATTGACGACGCTGGATCGGACGGGTCGATCGACCTGTGTCGAGCGATCGATGACCCGCGCATTCGGATCATCTCACAGGCCAATCGCGGTCTCGCCGGCGCGCGCAATACGGGCATCCGGAATGCTCGGGGTCAGTATATCGCGCTGCTCGATTCTGACGACCTTTGGGAGCCGCGAAAGCTTGAGCGCCATGTTGAACATTTGCGTCTCGCGCCGCATATCGGCGTCAGCTATGCGGCGTCAAAACTGATCGATGAGGAGGGGCATCTGCTGCGCATTGTGCAGCGTCCAAAGCTAAAACGAGTCTCGCCCCGTGATGTGTTCTTACGCAACCCGATCGGCAATGGCTCAGCGCCGGTCCTGCGGCGGGCGGTCTTTGACGATATTGCCTATCTCAATCCAGATCGCGAAGAGCTTGATTATTTCGATGACAGCTTTCGCCAGTCAGAGGATATTGAATGCTGGTGCCGCATCGCGCTGACCACCGATTGGGGCTTTGAAGGCATTTCCGGGGCTTATACGCGCTACCGGATTAATGAAGGTGGCCTGTCTGCGAACGTTGTCAAACAGTTCGAAACCTGGTCGCGCGTCAGAGACCGCGTCACACAGCTCGATCCGCACTTTGCGCGCAAATGGGCGCCCTATGCTGAGGCCTATCAGTTGCGGTATCTCGCGCGGCGAGCGGTGCGTATGGGAGAGGGCGCTCTGGCTTGGTCTTTGCTGCGTGATGCGCTCAAACTCTGCCCGATGATGATCCGCGAGGAGCCGCGTAAAACGCTGGTGACGCTGCTTGCAGCCTCCGTGTTGCGCTTCCTGCCGAGCCGACTGAATGCGCCGCTCCAAGCCTTTATGGCGAGGGGGTAGAGATGCAAAACCGGACCCGTATCGTGCACGTGCTTGATGATACCGCGATGGGCGGCGTCACGCGCGCGCTGGAGAATTTTCAGCACCCGGCTCTGGTCGCGTTTGGCGCGCAAGAGACGCGCGATATGCGACACTCAACGGTGCGCGCGACGTCTAGGCGTGACATTGCGGTGATCCATTTCACAGCGAACTGGCAGAAGCTGGCTTGGCTACTGGATCTGCGCCTGCGCGGCGGGTTTTCCAAACTCATCTTGATTGAACATACGTACACAGCCGGCTTTGAAGCCCATGAAGTGACCCCTAAGCGGCGGTTTCGGCGGATGTTGAAACTCGCCTATCGTCTGGTCGACACCGTCGTCGCAGTCTCCCAGGCGCAGCGGGCTTGGATGCTGGATCATAAGCTGGCAAGCGCTGACAAGATCGTCGCCATCCCGCAGTCTCGTGATTGCCAATCCTTGCAAAAGCTCGCGCCAGCGCGCCGCGCGCCGGGACCGCTGCGCCTGGGCGCGTTTGGGCGCTTTCACAAGCAAAAGGGCTTCGATCTCTTGATCGAAGCGATGGCGCGCATCCCTGCGGATCGCGCGGTGTTAAAGCTTGCCGGGACCGGGCCGGATGAAGCGCGACTGCGCCAGCGCGCGGCCAAGCTCCCGCATGTTGAGATTTGCGCGGCGTTCTCGTCGCCGGAGGCCTTCCTTGCCGATACGGATATGATCGCAATCCCGTCGCGCTGGGAGGCGTTCGGGCTGGTTGGCACAGAAGCGCGCGCCGCCGGTCGTCCCATCCTCGCCGCGTGGATTGACGGCCTGCAAGACCAATTGGATGAAACGGGGGTCGCGCACGCGCCGAACGATGTTGAGAGCCTGGTCTGCGCAATCCTGCAAGCGGCGGCCGCAAAAGATATTGAGCCGCGAGGGGCGGCGGCGCGAACCCGCGCAGCGGGTGAATATGATCAGATGATCCAGCGCTGGCAGGCGCTGTTCCAGGCCAGTCTAGGATCCAGCGAATCCGGGTCCCGGCGCTCCGCCACACTGCGGCTGGGATGACAAATCAAATTTTGTGCACCGCCAATGTCTCCGCCGGGCGCTAAGCGGTCCTTAGCTCGGCGGCTTAAGTCGCCCTAAAACGGACATTTGTAAGTACCCGAGCCAACAAAGTTGGCCCGGGTCGTTTGCATAGTATTTTACTTCTGGACGAAACGAAGCAAATCCGCGTTGACGATGTCAGGGTGTGTCGCGAACAATCCGTGAGACAGCCCTTCATAGGTGATGAGCTCACCGTTCTGAAGGAGTTCGATGGCCTTTCGCGCCGTATTGTCGACTGGCACGATCTGATCATCTTCTCCGTGCATGACCAGAACGGGTTGTTCAATCGACTTCAGGTCTTCCGTAAAATCAGTCTCCGAAAAGGCTTTGATACTGTCGTATTGTGCCTTTGCACCTCCGACCATGCCTTGGCGCCACCAATTGCGGATGAGGCCTTCACTCACTTCAGCGCCCTCGCGATTGAACCCATAAAAGGGACCAGACGGAACATCGAGAAAGAACTGTGCACGATTGTTCACAAGCGCTTCCCGGAAGCCGTCGAAAACTTCGACAGGAATACCATCTGGGTTTGCTTCCGTCTTTCCCATAAGCGGCGTGACCGCGCCCAGCAATACCGCTTTAGACACGCGGCCCGGCGCGCTGATCGCGACATAGCGTGCGACGACACCACCGCCTGTTGAGTGACCAATGTGCACCGCGTTCTGCAGATCGAGCGCTTCGGCGACATCAAAGACGTCGGTCGCATATGTATCCATATTATTACCGGAATAAGTCTGATCTGAACGACCATGACCGCGCCGGTCCATCGCAATCACGCGATAGCCTTCTTGCAAGAAGAACAGCATTTGCGCGTCCCAATCGTCAGAGCTGAGCGGCCAGCCATGGTGGAAGACAATCGGTTGGGCGTCTTTTGGGCCCCAGTCTTTGTAAAAAATGTTAGTACCGTCTCGTGTTGTGATGAATGACATGGCTTGTTCTCCTTGAGTTATAACGGGTTGAGCTTGGCTAAGGTTAGGGGCTTGGCATGCCGCGAGCGCTCCAAGGGCGGCGGCGGATACGAGGGATTTGATCATGATGGTCTCCGTAAACTATTGCGATAATGTTTATCACGATAAGTGATGGGCTGAATATGCGCCTTGAATCTTATTCGTCAACCGTTATATTTATCGCGATATTAAATCGTGCGATAATATACGGATTCTATTGCACATTTTTTTGGAGAAAATCATGTCGAGTTCCAAATTCACGTCCCC
>JBCBYJ010000118.1:0-6007 GCA_039815905.1 Pseudomonadota bacterium
TCCAAATCCCAGACCGCGGCAATCAGAGTGCCGTCGCCTGAAGCCAGGTAAGGGGCCAGAATATTGGTGTACCAGCCGCCGCCGGGCCAAATCTCAATCACGGTCTCGTCAGCATCGACTTCGAAAAAATCGAGCGTTTCGACTGGGTTGCGCCAGACGTCGCGGGCTTTTTCTTCAGCGCTGCGCCAATCGCCATCGACCACATCGACAAGGCTCATCGGGCCGCTTGCCTCTGCATCTGCCGGCGGCGGGGTTTCCGCTTCGAGGGTCTCAGCTGGGCTATCATTGGCGCCAGAACAGGCCGTAAGTGCGAGCGCTGCGGCGCCTGCGATCAAATAGGACTTCATCAGATTTCTCCACAAAAAGGGCTTGAATCACTCAAATTACGTTTCCACATAAGCTGTGTCGCGGCGCTGCCAAGCAGGTTGTGACCGGAAATTCTGCCAGTGCCGATGGTCGGGCTGGGTTAACAGACGCTCCGAACTCTAGGCACCGGCTGGTAAAGATCGCCGGGGCCATCAGTTGCTATTGAGAGGACTGTACAGATGAGCACGATTGATCTCACCCCCCTTTATCGCACCATGGTCGGGTTTGACCGCATGGCCAATATGATTGACAGCGCCGCGCGTCTCGACGGGGCGCAAGGTTACCCCCCATACAATATTGAACGCGTCGCCGACGATGAATTTGCGATTGAAATCGCGGTTGCCGGCTTTGGCGAAGAAGACTTAGATATCGAAACCAAGGATGGCCTATTGACCGTAGCAGGGCGCAAAGCAGGGCCGAGCGAAGACGCGCCAGAGCGCGAGTTTTTGCATCGCGGCATTGCCGAGCGCGGCTTCTTGCGTCGGTTCCAATTGGCCGACCATGTCATCGTCACTGGCGCGGAATTGCGCAATGGCTTGTTGCGCGTTGAGCTGGTCCGTGAACTGCCAGAGGCGAAAAAGCCGCGAAAGATCGAAATTGGCGCGCCCCAAAAAGGCGCCAAGCCAAAACTGATTGAAGGCAATGCTGATGCCGCCTAATCGCAATTAAAGCGATCTCTTTAAAGACGCCTCAGGCCACTGTGCCTGGGGCGTTTTTGCTTGGACCTGACCTGGCGATAGGCTTGGCGATGATCGCCAATCACTCTACGGTTTTATATGGCGCGTATTGTATTCTATGCGCGTTTCGGCACAAGCAAGCTTTAAAGGAATAGGTTCATGCGACTTGTGAGCGATGATATTCTGGTCGACTCAGGCGCGGAGGGTCCGACGTTTCCGGCGGTTTATCCGCAATTGGAACGCGATTTTGAATTTTGGAATCCCAATTCCTGGACGCGCGGGCACCCTTATGAGCTGTACGCGCAGATGCGGGCAAACGCGCCGGTCATGTGGTCCAAGATGGGCCGTGGCGGGACCGGATATTGGTCCGTGTCACGCTATGACGATATCAAAGCCGTCGAGCTGGCGCCGGAACTCTTTTCGTCGCAACGCGGCGGCATCAATATGGCCGTCCCCCCGAAAGACCATTGGCGTCCTGAAATCTTAGTGCGCGCGGCCATGGACAATCTGATCGCGATGGATGAGCCGCATCACATGCAGATGCGGATCCAGCAAAAAGACTTTTTCATTCCGGCTTATGTCAAAGAACTGCGCGAGAAAGTCAGCGCCAAAGTCGAAACCCTTTTAGATGATCTGGAAGACAAAGGGCCAGTCGTCGACTTTGTCAAAATCTTCTCCAATCAGCTGCCGCTTTATACGCTTTGCGAAATGCTCGGCGTGGATGAAGAGGACCGGCAAAAGATCGTCTATTGGATGCATTATTTAGAGATGGCGAGCCAGTTTATGGCCAATCCCTTCCGGACCTTTTTGGGGGAACCGCTTTTCCCATTGCGGTTCAAAAAAGTGGTTGAGGAAATGTTTGCCTATGGCGCCCGGGTCATGGCCGATCGGCGCGAAAACCCGCGCGAAGACTTGCTCAGCGTGATCGCGCATTCCAAGCTCGATGATGAGCTGTTGCCGCAAGAATATTTGGACGGGTCTTGGCTGTTGATCATTTTTGCTGGCAATGACACGACCCGCAATTCGCTGTCTGGGACAATCAAACTGATGACCGAATGGCCCGATCAGCGGGCCATGGTCTTGGACGATCCGAGCCTCATGCCGCTCATGTCTGATGAGGCGCTGCGAATGGTCTCGCCCGTCAAACATATGCGTCGCACCGCGCTCGAAGAGACGGAGTTGAACGGCCAACGCATCGCCAAGGATGAGAAAGTCGTGATGTGGTATGGCGCGGGCAATCGCGATCCTGAGATCTTCCCAAATCCAGACGTGTTCGATTTGACCCGCGACAATGTCGAGAAACACATTGCGTTTGGTCACGGGATTCATAAGTGTCTCGGTTCGCGGTTGGCGCAAATGCAATTGCGGGTCGCTTATGAGCAGATCTTTGCGCGTTTCCCGAACATCGAATTTACCGGCGATATCAAATATGGACCAAACGCATTGGTGCACGCGATTTCACGGCTGAAAGTCAATCTCTATGGCTGCGGCAATCGCCGTCCGACCCAGGTACAAGTCAAGGCGCTCGAAACCGCCTGAACAGAGGCCTAAAGCACCAGCTGTGTCTGCGTGACCAGGCAGACTTTCTTGCCCGCCGGGTCAGTGACTTCGGTTTGCCAAACCGATAGACGTTTGCCGATCCGGACCGGGGTAGCGATTCCGGTGACCAAAGTCCCGGCCGGAGGGCCGCTCAGAAACGCGGTATTGCTTTCAATCGTCGTGGTGCCTTTGGCGCCTTCAGGAAGGGCGAGCCAAGCGCCTGTGGCGCCGAGCACATCGCAAAAACTCATCATACAGCCGCCATGCATCGTTCCACCGGATGTGCAGAGCTCATCGCGGATCAAGAGCTCGCCGACCACTTGCTCTTTCGAGGCCTCTAAAAGCTTGATGCCGAGAAGTTTTGAATAGGGTTGCGCCTCTGCGATTTGGGCTAAGGGATCCATGATCTGCCTCCGTTTTGACGAGAATACTGGATCGGCGCGCGCCTGAGAAGCCGCGACGCTAGGGCAAGCCGGGGCGACGATCACGGATCTGTGATCTCAGTATGCCGTATTGTTTCTCGATAAACACGCGACAGGCGAATTTTTCTGGGCTAAGACCTCTTCACCTATGGCAAAAAGGGAGACCTGGGTGATGAAACTCGTCCTAAAATCGAAACATAAATTGATGGGCGCGAGCGCCGCGCTCGCCCTCCTATTAAGCGGATGCGTTGCCGTCGACAGCGCCGAAACGGAAGCTGCTGCGGCCACAGAAGACGTCGTGGCGGACGCCGAAGCGACCGTCGAAGTCGCGGTAGAAGACGTCAAAGCCGAGGCCAAAGAGATGGTCGACACAGCGACCACAATGACCGCCGAAGCGAAGCTCGCGGCAGTTCTGGACGCTCAACCCGACGAGGTCAAAGCGCGATATGGTGCCCGTAACCCCGCAGAAACGATGGCGTTTTTCGGCATTGAGCCCGGCATGACCGTCGCTGAAGCCCTGCCAGGGGGAGGCTGGTACTCAAAAATCTTGCTCGCCTATCTCGGCGAAGAGGGCACGCTGATTGGCGCGCATTATCCAGATGAGCTTTGGGCGAGTTTTGGATTTGGCGATGAATGGGTCGCCACCCGCGTCGCTGGCACCGCGAACTGGCCGACTCAAGCCGCCGAGTGGAATGTCCCAGGTGCGGCGACGATCGGCTCAACAATTTTGACGACGATGCCGGAAGAGGCGACGGGTCAGGTTGATGCGGTCCTGTTCATTCGAGCGCTGCACAATCTCAATCGCTTCAGCGCTGGTGACACCAATTACGTCGCTGAGACGATGGCGGAAACGTATCGGGTTTTGAAGCCAGGCGGCATTGTTGGTGTGGTTCAGCATTCAGGGCCTGAAGCCAATAGCGATGAATGGGCGAATGGCTCGAATGGCTATATGAAGAAAAGCACCGTGATTGCCGCGTTTGAAGCGGCTGGGTTTGAATATGTTGGCGACTCTGATGTCAACATGAACCCTGCGGACGTCCCGTCAGAAGAGGACTTTGTCTGGCGTCTGCCACCCTCTCTGTCTGGCACCGAAGAAGGCACACCAGAGCGTGCGGCGAATGAAGCCATCGGCGAATCAAATCGCATGACGCTGAAATTCCAAAAGCCAGCTTAAGCTGTCCGATGATCGCGGTGGCGCAGCGGCTGCGCGGCGCCACCGCTTTATCGGACTTGGCAGGTTTCGAAGCTTGGCGTAGACCTCGCGGTCGATCAAACAAGAGACTGCCATGACCGCATACCGCCTCTTCGGAGCTGAGACGTCACCTTACTCTGTGAAAGTCCGTTCATTCCTACGCTATAAAGGCGTCGCGTTCGAATGGATCGGGCGCAGCAAAGCGACTGAGGAAGAATTCGCAGCTTTGGCGCGGGTGCCGACAGTGCCGCTGCTCTTATCGCCGAACCGGCCCGCCAATCAGGATTCCACAAGCATCCTTGCGACGATCGAAGCAGACCATAGCGAGCCGACAGCCGTGCCGGATGACCCGGCCTGTGCGGCCTTGGCGCTCATTCTTGAAGATTATGCCGATGAGTGGCTGAACAAGCTTATGTTCTTCCATCGTTGGGGCCAGAAGCCGGACCGCGAAGTTGCCGGCGAGCGCACTATGGAGCAATTGCTCGACGGGGATTTGCCACGCGCCAAAAAGAAAACCCGTGACCAAATCATCAAGCGGATGCGGGATCGTTTGCCGCTCGTGGGGGTCGAAAAGAAAAACGAGAAAGTCCTCAAACCAAGCTTTGAGCGCTTTTTCACCCTGCTCAATGCGCATCTGGAAAGCTCACTCTTTTTGTTTGGCGGGTGTCCATCTGCGGCAGATTTCGCGCTCGCAGGTCAAGTTGCGCAATTGCTCATGGACCCAACACCGGCTGCGTGGCTGAACGCTCGTGCGCCGTTCGTGGTGGCCTGGAGCGAGTTTATGGAAGCGCCAAAGGCGGGCGGGCCGTTCAAGCCTCTGAGCGAGCTGCAGGAGACGCTTTTGCCGCTCTTCCGGGACGAACTGGCTTTGACCTATCTGCCTTGGGCGAAAGCAAATATGGATGCGGTTGAGGCGAAAGCTGAGCGGGTTGAGGTCAAGCTGGATGGCAAAGCCTATGAACAAATCGCCCAGCACTATGCTGCGCGCGCGTTCAAAGCGGTGATCAAGTCCATTCAGAGCGCCAAGTCTGATAGTGGGCTGTCGGCGTTTTTGAGCGAAACCAACACGGCTGAGATTTTCGCTTAATCGTCGATTGGCGCGCGCTCGTCTGCCCATAAGTCAAATGTCGCAACCACAATGCGACCGAGCGCTGGGTCGATGACCGGGACATCCGCATGCGTGAACGGCACTAAAACCGATTTTCCAGACGCTTGCGGCTGCACTTCTATCAAATCACCTGCGCCATGATTGAGCACCGCTTTGACCCGTCCAATCGGCGCGCTGCCACCGGTATAGACGTCGAGCCCGACAAGGTCGTCAATATAGTATTCGTCATCCTCAGTCGCCGGTAGAGCGGCGCGCGGCACAAACAGTTTTGTGCCTCTCATCTGGTCCCACTCTTCCTTTTGCCGCAGCAATTTCGGCGTGACCACAAAATGATCCTTTGCCGGGCGCGCCCGCACCGGCTCTAGCGCCACGGCGCCGCTTTCGAGCAGAAATGGGGCATAGTCAAAAAGCGCGTTGGGGTCTGCGGTAAAGCTTTTGATCCGCACATCCCCGCGCACACCATGCGCGCCCAGGATTGCCGCAACTGTCACCAAATCTCGCTTCGCGTCTGTCATAGCGGTCCTGCTAAACCGTGTGTTTACAGATTGGAAGCTTCCATTTTCGGCCCACGCAGACTAGGAGTGCGCGCTCGTAAGACGATGACTTTGACCATGACTGACAGTTTGCCGATTTCGATTGAAGATGTGCGCGACGCCGCAAAGATCCTTGAGGGTCAGATTGAGCGCACGCCGATGCGCTTATC
>JBCBYJ010000119.1:0-6005 GCA_039815905.1 Pseudomonadota bacterium
ATGAAACAACGCCCCCAGACGACCCAGAATTGGGTCCCGAGCCCGGTGTCGAAGGCATTGACCCAGTAAGCATCGAGACGGAGCTAAAACGCTCATATCTCGATTACGCCATGAGCGTGATTGTCAGCCGCGCGCTGCCAGATGTGCGCGATGGGCTAAAGCCCGTTCACCGCCGCATCTTGTACGCGATGCAAGTGAACGGAAACACACCGGACAAGGCGTATAAAAAGTCAGCGAATATTGTTGGAGCCGTGATGGGGAATTTCCACCCGCATGGCGATAGCGCGATCTATGATGCTTTGGTGCGGATGGCTCAGCCCTTTTCGATGAGTCTGCCACTGGTCGATGGCCAAGGCAATTTTGGCTCGATCGACAATGATCCACCCGCCGCCATGCGATACACCGAATCGCGGATGGAAAAGGCGGCGCAATATCTGCTCGCCGATATCGATAAAGACACCGTCGATTTTCAGGAGAATTATGACGGCTCGCAAGAAGAACCGATGGTGCTGCCGGCGCAGTTCCCGAACTTGCTGGTCAATGGTGCAGGCGGAATTGCTGTCGGTATGGCAACCAATATTCCCCCGCACAATCTCGGCGAAGTTGTCGACGCGACGCTGGCCATGATCGACGATCCAGCCATCGATGATGAAGGGCTATTGGAAATTGTTCCAGGTCCAGACTTTCCGACCGGCGGATTGATTCTTGGGTATTCGGGCGCGCGCAAAGCGTTGCTTGAAGGGCGCGGGTCCATAATCATGCAGGCCCGGTCAGAGATTGAAGAGATGCGCAATGGCCGCCAGGCCATTATCGTCACGGAGATCCCTTTTCAGGTCAACAAGGCCGCGCTGGTCGAGAAGATTGCCGGCATGGTCCGCGATAAGCGGATCGAAGGCATTTCTGACCTGCGGGATGAGTCTGATCGGCACGGCATCCGCGTCGTGATCGAAATTAAAAAAGACGCGAGCGCCGACGTCGTGCTCAATCAGCTGCATCGGTATTCGCAGCTGCGTACCAGCTTCCCAGCGAACATTCTCGCGCTGAATGCAGGTCGGCCCGAGCAGCTCAACTTACGTCAGATTTTGCAGGCCTTCATTCGCTTCCGCGAAGAGGTTGTGGCCCGTCGGACCAAGTTTGAGCTTAATAAAGCGA
This sequence comes from Pseudomonadota bacterium, assembly GCA_039815905.1. GTDB lineage: Bacteria > Pseudomonadota > Alphaproteobacteria > Caulobacterales > Hyphomonadaceae > Henriciella. The sequence goes on from JBCBYJ010000119.1 coordinate 1,153, forward strand.
GAGACCGGGCTCACGTCTTAGTTGGTCTGGCGCTGGCCGTCGCGAATATTGACGAGATCATTGCGATAATCCGCCATGCGCCCGATCCGAATACCGCGCGCGAACGGTTGCTCGAAAAAGCCTGGCCGATCATGGATATGGGGCCTTTGCTTGAGCTGGTCGCAGACCGGCGCACCCGATGGGATGGGGAGGACTCTATCTTCCTCTCCGATGAGCAAGCGCGCGCAATCTTGGCGCTGCAATTGTCGCGACTTACTGGTCTTGGGCGCGATGAAATTGGCAATGAAGCCAAGGGCTTAGCCGAGAAGATTGCCGACTATCTCGACATCTTGCGGTCGCGTCCACGTGTGCTCGACATCATTCGCGGCGAATTGAACGAAGTTAAAGACAAGTTCGCGGTTCCGCGTCGATCTGAATTCACATTCGGCGGCGCCGATATGGACGATGAGGATCTAATCGAGCGCGAAGACATGGTGGTGACGGTCACCCATGGCGGCTATGTCAAACGCACCCCATTATCGACTTATCGGACCCAGCATCGCGGCGGCAAAGGCCGGTCCGGCATTTCCATGAAGGATGAGGATTTCGTCACACGCGTGTTCATGGCGAACACGCATACAGAAATCCTATTCTTCAGCTCTGAAGGCATGGTCTACAAAGAAAAAGTGTGGCGCTTGCCAATCGGGAGTCCGCAATCGCGCGGCAAAGCCTTGGTCAACATCTTCCCGCTGTCCAAGGATGAACGCATCGAAAGCGTCATGCCACTGCCGGATGATGAAGAAAGCCGTGCCCAGTTGGATGTCATGTTTGCGACCCGGTCTGGAACCGTGCGACGCAACAAGCTGTCCGACTTCACGCGGGTCAATCGTAATGGCAAGATTGCGATGAAACTGGATGATGGCGACGGTATTGTCCGCGTACGAATTTGTTCGGAAGATCAAGACGTTATGCTGACGACGGCGCTCGGGCAGTGTATCCGATTCAAGGTCACAGATGTGCGCGTCTTTGCCGGACGAAATTCCACGGGCGTACGCGGTATTCGCCTCGCCGAAGGGGATCGCGTCATCGCCATGGGCATCCTGCGCCATATTGATGTGTCGAGCGCGGAATCGCGCGCTTATCTGAAGCACGCGACCGCGATGCGACGGGCGGCGACCGGCGAAGAAGATGATGTGATCGATGCCATTGCAGATGATGACGCTGAGGAAGGCGATGAAGAAGCCGCACTTTCAGCCGAGCGTATTGCCCAGCTCGGCGCCGCTGAGCAGTTCATTTTGACGATTTCAGATGATGGCATGGGCAAGCGCTCCTCCGCTTATGACTACCGGGTCACCGGTCGCGGCGGCAAAGGCTTGGTCGCGCACAATATTTGGGGCGGCAATAAGAAAACCGGACACATCAAAACGATCGCGTCCTCATTCACCGTCGATGACGATGATGAAGTGATGCTCGTCACAGATGCCGGGCAACTGATCCGCACACCAGTTGATCAAATCCGCACAGCCGGGCGCGCGACTTCGGGCGTTTGGGTTTTGCGGACCAAAGAGGATGAGAAAGTTGTCTCTGTGGCACGTCTTGCGGACAATGGCGAAGACGATACAGAAGAGTCCTAAGATCGCCCGGAATTATTCCGATTAGCCAATCGGGCGAGCGGAGGAAAAAGATGGAGCGCGTTGGGCTGTATCCCGGGACATTTGACCCGGTTACCATGGGGCACATAGATATTATCGGTCGAGCTATGAAACTCGTGGATCGCCTGATCATCGGCGTGGCGGTCAGCGATGCCAAACGCCCACTCTTTGACCTTGAAGAGCGTCTTAGAATGATGGACGAAGAGTGCGCCGCGCTGGCGGGGGATGGGCTTGCACGGGTCGATATTAAGCCGTTTGATAAGCTGCTTATGCACTTTGCTGAAGACGAGCGGGTGAACGTCATCGTGCGCGGCCTGCGGGCGGTTTCGGACTTTGAATATGAGTTTCAGATGACCGCGATGAACGAGCAACTGAATCGCGAGATTGAAACTGTCTTCCTTATGGCCGATGTAAAGCATCAAGCGGTCGCGTCACGTCTGGTCAAAGAGATTGCGCGCTTCGGAGGCGACATCACGCCTTTCGTGACCCCGCGCGTTAAAGATCGATTGCTGGAGAAGTATCAAAAATGACCCTAAGAACCCTGCTGAGCGGTTTAGCGGTGATGGGATTTGTGGCTTGTGCGGGGGCGCAGACTGAAACGGACGAAGACGTGAGCTATACAATGGCGGATGTCGATGCAGCGCCTGACGCTTGGCGCGCCGTCGATCCGGAAAACCTTGTTGTGTTCGAAACCAGCAAAGGGCAAATCGTCATCGAATTATTGCCGGTCGCGGCCCCTAATCACGTCGCGCAGTTTAAAGCCTATGTGCGCGCCGGCCTCTATGATGGCACCGCCTTTCACCGGGTGATTAAGGATTTCATGGCGCAAGGCGGTGATGTTGAGGCGACCCATGGCGCAGACGCGATGATGGCGCCGCTCGACTCTGAGTTTCTGTTTCGCCGCAAACCCGCCGACACGCCATTGAGCACAATCGGTCCGGCGGATACCGCCGATGCAGGCTTTCATAACGGCTTTCCGATGACAACACAGCCTGGCTTCTTGGCAGAGATGTCGAAAGATGGCTTGGTCGAAAGCTGGATACCGCATTGCCCAGGGATACTGTCGAGCGCGCGGACAGATGATCCGAACTCCGCCAATGCGCAATTCTTTCTGATCAGTGGGCGCGGACAGCATCTCGATTATAAATACACCGCAAAAGGTCGGGCTCTCAAAGGCTTAGATGTGATTCAGGCGATCAAGCTAGGCCCCAATCAAGATGGCTTTCCGATTGCCAATCCAGATGTGTTGATCAGCGCTAAAATGGTGGCAGATATGCCAGAAAACGAGCGCCTTTCAGCCTACGTTCAACGCACGGACACGGCGGAATGGGAACAGATCCTCGCCGATGCGGATGCGGGACGCCAGAAGATCTGCGCTTTGCCGCCGGTTCCTGCCGTGGTGGAATAGGGGCGAGTTCTGAACGATCTCTCGGCTTTCGATTTCGACCTTCCAGAAGACAATATCGCGCTGCGTCCTATTGAACCTCAGGACGCCGCGCGCTTGCTGGTCGTGCATGCTGATGGACGCCTGATAGATGCGCACGTGCGAGACTTGCCGGACTTCTTAGACGCCGGCGATATCATGGTGTTCAACGATACGCGGGTTATTCCGGCCGCGCTGACAGCCGTCCGAGCCGCGCGCGATGAACTCGGGCGCGATGTTCCGGTCGATATTAACTTGGTTGAACGCCTGACCGATCGTGCCTGGCTCGCTCTGGCGCGTCCAGGTAAGCGCCTTCGCCTGGGAGATGTCCTATCCATCTCCGAGAATTTGAGCGCTGAAATCACCGATAAATGCGCCGATGGTGAGATCGCTTTGCAATTCTCGCAATCCGGCGAGGCGCTGGATGCGGCGATTGATGCCTATGGCGCAATGCCCTTGCCGCCTTACATCGCGCGTCGTCGCCAAGCCGATGCCCATGATCGCGAGACCTATCAGACGAGCTTCGCCGGAAACGAGGCCGGATCCGTTGCGGCGCCCACGGCCGGATTGCACTTCACACCGCGCTTAATCTCGGACCTCGACGCAGCGGGGATCGCACGAGCTTTTGTACGCCTGCATGTCGGGCTTGGCACGTTCGCGCCGCTCAAAGACGCGCAAATCGAGTCTGGGAGTTTGCACAAAGAATGGCGGCACATATCACCGGATGTGGCTGCCCGGTTGAATGAGGTGCGCGACACGGGACATCGTTGCATCGCCGTTGGGACCACGGCTTTGCGCACACTGGAAAGTTGCGCGGAAGAGGAAACGGGCCGCCTGCATGCGGAGACGGGGCCGACGGACATTTTTATTCAGCCCGGATATCGGTTTCGCGCCACTGATGCACTGGTGACCAATTTCCATTTGCCGAGATCGAGCCTGTTCATGTTGGTGTGTGCGCTAATGGGCACCGATGTGATGCAAAACGCCTATGCGCATGCGATCACTGGGTCGTACCGGTTTTACTCTTATGGCGATGCGTGTCTGCTTTTGCCTTAAGGCCTGGCGAAGCGACCACCTCGTGTTGCATAGGCTTGTGAACCCAGATGGATAAGCACATCTGATGACGTCACATGTTCTGGCGTTAGGTCGAACTCGCCTTTCAACTCGGCATAAAGCGGAGCGAAATCTGTATCGACGGTGGCGTGGAACAATTGATCGTAACTGTCGATGACAAAATAGGTTTGTTGAAAATCATCGATCCGATAGTCCGTACGCATGAGTCGATTGAGGTCAAATCCAATCCGGTTTGGCGACGCGTCATCCAAGGCGAAGATACTCTCTGCTGGAGAGGAGACGATACCGGCCCCGTAAATGCGCAGCCCTGCCTCGGTTTGGATGAGACCAAATTCGACTGTGTACCAATACAGCGCGGCGAGGTTTCGAAGCGATGCGTGGCGCAAGCTTCGCAGGCCGCCTTTGCCATAAGCTTCCATATAATCCGCAAAAACCGGATTGGTGAGCATCGGAATGTGCCCGAACACGTCATGAAACACATCCGGTTCTTGAATATAATCGAGCTGTTCTGGTCGGCGGATAAAGTTACCGGTCGGAAACCGACGATTGGCGAGATGGTCAAAAAAGACTTCATCCGGCACAAGGCCCGGCACGGCGACAACGCGCCAGCCTGTGAGCTGTTCAAGCTCCTCTGAAAGCGTCTCAAAATTTGGAATGCCGCCGCGATGTAAGTCTAGCGCTTCAAGCCCATGAAAAAATTCCGGCGCGGCGCGATTAGGTAAGAC